>NZ_JBELDZ010000031.1:0-28343 GCF_042094015.1 Aurantibacter sp.
TTTATTAATAAAGTTTAACAAACCATTAAGAATTATTTGTTTAACACTAATCTACATTTGTAAAACAAAACAACCTTAAACATTCAAATTATGAAAAATTTAAAAAATTTAACATTAGCCTTATTAATAATTTTTGGCTTTAATTCGTGTAGTGATGATGACTTATCAGAAACTAGAAACTTTCAAACACCTGTTAACATAGTTCAAACTGCTCAATCATCAGATGATTTAAGTATTTTAGTTGAGGCTGTAATAAAAGCTGACCTAGTAGATGCACTAAGTGCAAGTGGGCAAAAAACTGTATTTGCACCAACAAATGAAGCTTTTATGGACTTTTTACAGTTAAAAGGTTTTAATAGTTTAGATGATGTACCGACTGATGTATTACAACAAATTTTACTGAACCATGTTATTGGAGATGTTAGTATTACATCATCAAGCTTATCTGGAAATAGTGGCTACACCAATACATTAGCTACTGGTCCAAATGGGGCTAACTTAAGCCTTTACTTTAATGCAACAAATGGTGTTGTACTAAATGATGGTGTTACTGTTACTGTTCCAGATATTGGAACATCTAATGGAATTGTACACATAGTTAATAAGGTAATAGATTTACCTACAATAGCAACTTTTGCTACAACAAACAATGCTTTATCTACTTTAGTTGACGCTTTAGTTTATGCAGATTCTGGTATGCCAACTGTTAATTATATAGATACTGTTTCTGATAGTACAGCTGGACCATTTACTGTATTTGCACCAACAAATGATGCATTTACAGAATTATTAGGTGATTTAGGAGCAACTTCGTTCGATGATATTGGAACCGCTACTATTGACCAAGTTCTACTAATGCATATTGTAAGCGGAAATATACAGTCTAGTGGTTTACCTAGTGGTTCTGTTATGACTTTAAATGAAAGTATTACAGCAGACAATATGAACTTTACATTAACTGACCCTAATGACAGAGTAAGTAATATAATTGTTTCACTAGTAGATATTCAAGCAGCAAATGGAGTTGTTCACGTTATAGATAAAGTAATTTTACCATTACAATCATAAGATTTTATGTTATATAAAAAAGAGCTTCAAAAATATTTTTGAAGCTCTTTTTTATTTTTAAACTTATAATTCACAAAACTAATCATATTTTTTTTTACAAGTCTATTAATAAAAATACTACTATTATTGATTAGCAATTCATTAAAATATATATTTACAAAAAAAACTTATGATAATAATAAAAAGAATTATACTTGTACTATATGTTTTAGTAGCGTTTAACTCATGTAGTAGTGACGATAATGCAACTACAACAACACAAACCAAAAACATTATAGAAACGGCACAAGATGTTCCAGAACTTAGTATTTTAGTAGAAGCCGTAATTCAAGCAGATTTATTAGGCGCATTAATTGCAAGTGGAGATAAAACTGTTTTCGCTCCAACAAATGCCGCTTTTGAACAATTCTTAATGGATAATGGTTTTGCAGCTTTATCAGATGTTCCAGATGCAGTTTTGACTCAAGTATTATTAAACCACGTTATAGATGGATCTAGCTTAGCATCAACAGATTTAGCAGGTTCTACTGGATACGCAAATACATTAGCCGATGGACCAAACAACACTAAGTTAAGCATATTTTATAATGGAAACAATGGTGTAACTTTAAATGGAATATCTACAGTATCTACTCCAAATGTTAATACAACTAACGGAATTGTACATATTGTTAATACTGTTATTGGTTTACCAGACGTTGTAACTTTTGCAACAGCAGATCCTAATTTTAGTATTTTAGTAGATGCTTTAACAAGAGAAACTAGTTTTACTTATGTTAGCACTTTACAAACAGATAACGGTACAAGTCCAGCTCCATTTACTGTTTTTGCGCCAACTAATTTAGCTTTTGCTGAATTATTAACAGAACTTAATTATAATACTTTAGGCGATATACCTACAAGTACATTATCAGCAACATTAGATACGCACGTTATTACTGGTAACAATTATCAAGATACAGCTTTTCAAAGTGGTACAACCTACAATACATTAGGTGGAGACTTAACTTTTACATCTACTACTGATACAACTACTTTAACAGATGAGAATGATAGAGTCAGTAATATAATTGCCACAAATGTACAAGCTACAAATGGTGTTATTCACGTTATTGATAAAGTGGTTTTACCACCATTGACTTAAAATATTATTGAAAAAGAAAAAATTAAAAAGAGCCTCAAATTAACTTGAAGCTCTTTTTTTATCTATATATTTATATCTGTTATTTCTTTTTTCCATTCTTATAAGGATTGCTACTTTTTCTTGTTAAATCTCGTTCTTCAACTAATTTCCCGTTTTCGTAGAATTTCCAAACACCTTTACGTTCGTCGTTAAAATATTGTCCTTCTTCTACTGGTTTACCATTACCATCAAAAGTTTTGTAAACACCATGAAACAAATCATTTTTATAATTTTCTACACGTAATAATTTCCCTTTTTCTGAATATGATAAACTTTCGCCATATAAAAAACCTTTTTTATAATGCATCGTTTCAGCTAATTGTCCAGATAAATAATAAACACTTTTTTTACCATGCAAAGAACCTTCATTATTATAAAACTCTTGAGTCATAATCTGCTTAGAATCTTTATGGTAATATAGCCACTCGCCTACATAAGTTTTATTATTCATTTTACCTTTGCTTATTACATTTCCTTTAGCTGAATAAAATGTAACATCTGCTAAATCGTTTTCAGTATTAAAAACTCTTGTTGCAACTAATACAGCTTTATTTTTTATAGCTTCAAAGAAATTAAATGTTCCGTATGGTTTTCCGTGATTAAATTGTCCTTGATATCTTAATATCTCGGATTGCGGAAATTTTTTCTGCCATTTCCCATGACGTTCACCTTTTTCGTCTAATTGATTAATTTCTTGAGCATTTATTAAATTAAATGTAATAAGGCTAATTAATAGTAAAAAGTATTTCATAAAATGTATAACGTTAATTATTAGAATCTATTTTACAAAAAAACTGCCAAAGTTTAAGTTTTGGCAGTTTTTTTTATTTATTTATCTCAAAAATTATTTTTTGTTTTTTTGCTGCGCCTGTTTTTGCTTCTCAGCCTCAATCATAATTTCTTTCATTTTTTTCTGAAAACGATTCTCTTTTTTAGGCTTAGTTTTATTAACCTCAATCTTAGAAAGAATTTTGTCTTCATCTAAAATAAAGTGTTTAATTACCAATAAGATACCAATACTAATTAGATTAGAAACAAAGTAATACAAACTTAAACCAGATGCATAATTATTAAAGAATACTAACATCATTAAAGGTGCAAAGTAAATCATATACTTCATCATTTTTGCCATATCTGGCATACCTTCTTGTTGTGGTGCAGACATTTGTTGTTGCCCTGTAGTTAGTTTCATATAAAAGAAAATTGCTACAGCTGCTAATATTGGAAATAAACTAATATGATCTCCATAAAGAGGAACATCTATAGGTAATTTTGCAATTTCATCGTAAGAAGATAAATCTTCTGCCCATAAAAACTTTTTCTGTCTTAAAGCAAATGCTACTGGAAAGAAAGAGAATAATGCATAAAATACTGGCATTTGTATTAATGCTGGTAAACAACCGCTTAATGGACTTGCGCCTGCTTTACTTTGCAACGCCATAGTTTCCTGTTGCGCCTTCATCTTATTATTTTTGTGCTTCTCTTTAATGGCATCTAATTCTGGCTTCAGAATCTTTAACTTCATTTGAGATAAATATTGTTTGTATTGTACAAAAGACATGGCTAATTTGATCAACACAGTCATAACAATAATTGCAATTCCGTATGGTAAATATTGACTTAAAAAGCCAAATAATGGAATAAATAAAAATTTATTAATCCAACCAAAAATTCCCCAACCATAGTAAATACTTTCACCTAAATTATCTCCATACTCTTCTAATGTTTTACGTTCCGATGGACCAAAATAGAATTTAAAGTTCTGGTTAATATTATTTCCAGTTAAAGCTAATGATGTCTTAGCATTAAAGTGCTTTGTAAATAATGTATCAACTTTTTCGTCTTCTACTAAATTTTTAGAAGCCATTTTCACTTTTTCAAATGCTTTATCTGAAACTAAAATTGAACTAAAAAAATGTTGCTTAAAAGATAACCATTTTACCTCTTGCTCTTCTTCTTCATCATCTCCAGAAATAGATAACTCATTTACTTCTCCTCCTTCATAATTATAAACTAATTCTGTGTAGCGGTTTTCGTAAGAAATACTTTGATCATAACTGTATGCTTTTAAACTCCAATCTAAATCTACTGTTTTGGAACTGTTTAGAACTTGATCTAATCCTTGAGAATTAATAACAAAATCCATCATATATTCTGATGGTTTAATAATATACTTATATTCTAAAAATTGATTTGCAGATACATTAAGTTTAAATGAAACAATAGTATTCTCTCCATTTTTAAAGACTTTAGAATTAAAAATCAAATCTTTTGTATTTAATATACGATTATCTGTTGTTCCAAAATTTAAGTTAAAAGATGAGTTATTTTCTTTTATTAAATAAATAGATTCATTTTTAGAATCTACATGTTTCTTCAATTCTACCTCAGCTAAATAAGCACCTTTTGTGTTGAATTTCAGCTTTAAAACTTCATTTTCAACTGTAATAACTTCTTCTTTAGCATTTGCGTTATAAGCAAAAGCTCCTAATTTATTTTGTAAAGCTATTTGCTGTAAAGAGTCTGATATTGGAGCAGCATTAACTTCTGCTGACGTATTTAATGTGGCTGTAGACGTTTCTTTTTCTGCTTCTTCTTTTTTATCTTTTTCAACTTGTTCCTGTTTAGCTTTTTCTGCTAATTCAGCTTCTGTTGGCGAGTTCTGCCACATCATGAACAATAAAATTCCGAAAATTAGTACAAAACCTATAATAGATTTTGTGTCAAGTTTTTTTTCTTCCATATGATTTAACGCATTTATAAGCGTTGTTTTTATTTAGTCAATAATTTATCCAAAACACAAATAATGTCAAGATGACACTATTTTGTTTTACTGTATTTTAAAGCTGCAGCTATAAACGCTACAAATAATGGATGCGGATTAGCAACAGTACTTTTATATTCTGGGTGATATTGTACACCTACAAACCAAGGATGCGTTGGTATTTCTACAATTTCCACTAAATTAGTTTCAGGATTAAAACCTGTAGATTGCATACCTGCAGCTTCTAACTGATCTTTATAGTCATTGTTATATTCAAATCTATGTCTGTGACGTTCTAAGATTGAAGCACTGTTATATATTGAAGTTGCTAATGTATCAGGTTTTAAATCGCAAGACCAAGCTCCTAAACGCATTGTTCCGCCTTTTTCTGTAACCGCTTTTTGCGCTTCCATTAAATTAATAACAGGATTCTTAGTATCTGGATTCATTTCTACAGAGTTCGCATCTGTTAACCCTAAAACGTTTCTAGAGTACTCTATAACTGCCATTTGCATTCCTAGACAAATTCCTAAGAAAGGAATATTGTTTTCACGAACATATCTAATAGCTTCAATTTTACCTTCTATTCCTCTTTCTCCAAAACCTGGCGCTACTAAAACTGCATCTAAATGAGATAATGAGTTAGATACTGTTTTTGGATCTAAAGATTCTGAATGTATAGATTCTACTTTTACTTTAACTTCATTTTCTGCTCCTGCATGAATAAAAGCCTCTAGTATTGATTTATAAGAGTCTTGTAACTCTACATATTTCCCAATTAAACCAATAGTAATTGTTGATTTCGGATTTTTAAGACGTGTTAAAAACTGATTCCAATGGTTTAAGTTTGGTACATCACTTTTTAAAGCTAAGCTTTTTAAAACCACTTTATCCAAGCCTTGTTCTAACATTAAATTTGGCACATCATAAATAGTTGAAGCATCTATAGATTGAATTATAGCTTCTTGCCTTACATTACAAAAACGAGCTAATTTATGTCGAATCTCGTCTGGTAATTCGTGTTCTGTTCTACATACTAAAATATCAGCCTGAACTCCACTTTCCATTAATGTTTTTACACTATGCTGAGTTGGCTTAGTTTTTAGTTCGCCAGCTGCTGCTAAAAAAGGAATTAAAGTTAAATGGATAACTAATGCATTGTCTGCTCCTAAATCCCATTTAAGCTGTCTTACAGCTTCTACATATGGTAAGGACTCAATATCTCCAACTGTTCCACCAATTTCTGTAATAACTATATCATAATCTCCAGAATTTCCTAAAATTTGGATTCTGTCCTTAATTTCATCTGTAATATGAGGAATAACTTGTACGGTTTTACCTAAAAACTCGCCACGACGTTCTTTTTCAATAACACTTTGGTAGATACGACCTGTAGTTACATTATTTGCTTGGCTGGTTGGCACATTCAAAAAACGCTCGTAATGTCCTAAATCTAAATCAGTTTCTGCTCCATCATCTGTAACATAACATTCTCCATGTTCATAAGGATTTAGAGTTCCAGGATCTACATTTATATACGGGTCTAGTTTTTGAATAGTAGTTCTATAGCCTTGAGCTTGAAGTAACTTAGCCAAAGAAGCTGCTATAATACCTTTACCTAATGAAGAAGTAACTCCACCGGTTACGAAAATGTATTTTGTATCTATTGCCATGATGCGTTTTTAACGCATACAAAATTACAAAAAGTATTAATAATTTAAAGCCTTAAAACAATTAATTATGGTTTATAATTTTTATGAATAGTTCTCACTAAATCTTCTAAGCCATTTAACTTTAAAGTGTATACAGTTTCTAACATATTCCCTAATTTATTTTTAGGAAATCCTTGTCCGTGAAACCAAACAATATAATACTCAGGAAGATCTATTAAATAACGGTTTTTATACTTGCCAAATGGCATTTTAGTATGTGCTAATTGGATTAAAAACTTTTTATCTGGTTGCTGTAACTCCATAAATTAAAGTTTGTAACTATCTAATAAGTTTATATGCATCCTTATTTTTTCTTCCCATTTTAATTGCTGATCATGATTTCTAGAATAATCGGTTTGAGAATCGTAAGCGTTTTGCATAGCATCTAAATCTTTATTTACTTTCTTATGCAAGTCTGTTATCTCTTTTGCAATTTTAGGATTTACTTTTAAAGTTGAAAATTCTTTTCTCAATAATCTAGCATGCAGTTCTGTTATATTGAAGTGAAATTGTTCATGAGACAAAATATGATCTGTTATTTCGTCTTTTTTACACCAAGAATGCTCTGGATAAAAATGAGAAATCACCATAGTTTCAAACCCTATAATTTGATTTTTTTGCTTAGATAACGAATAACTAAAAGTTAAACCTGAAGCTGTAACTGCTGCTGCTGGAGAATTTTTAATTGGTTTTGCTTGAAAATCCCCCCAAACTAACGCGCGTTCTTTTTGCCACACCAATTCTGTATCTTGTTGGAAACATAAGGTAAATAAAATTGATGTAAAGATGAGTTTAACTGAATACATTAAAGTAAGTTATCTTTATTATTAACGTAAAGCGGTTTAATAAAAGTATTTATAAAACAACTATTTTTTATCAGTCAGCAGCATTATAAACAACTACTCTACCTCAACAATATTTAATCCATCATACTTAACTAAAAAGACTGCTTCATTTTGGAATCCACCAAGAAGCGATTTAGTATAACTAAATTTATTTTCAACATATTTAGTTAATGGAACTTGACGCACTGAATGATATAAGGTTTCTGAAGTAGAAATTCGTAAAACTACGTCCATAGTTAAATCAAAACCTCTAGTTGCAAAACTACTTGGTGTTTCGTTATACTTAGCTTGATAAGCATCAATAAAACTTCTATTTTCATCTTCATTATTCATTTTAGCAATAGTAGGAAACGTAAAATTTAACTGAGACAAATGATCGTTGGAGACTTCATCGCCTTCAAAGGCATTATTATAATCTGTTGTTGTTAAGAACACAGACATATCAGTTAAGTTGTTTTTAGAATTTAAAATACTCGTAGCATTAGATACAAATCCTTCTTTTTGAGTTTCTAAGAATATAATATTCTTACCAGGTTTTAATGCATTAACAATATCTAAATCATAGACAAAATAATCATCTTTTTTTGTTTTCTTATCTAGTCTTGAAGCAACAATAGATGCATTTGGAAATGCTTGTTTTAAAATATCTTTAGATGCTATATTTTTAGAATCGTGAATAATTACAAAATGAGATGTAGAATCTTTTTTAAAATAATTAATTATTTTTTGTTGAAGTAAAGCATCACTTGGTTTTGATTGGAATACATTGTTTCCTAAATCTACTTTTTTTGTTAATGGATTAATTACAGGTATATCACTTGTCAATAATTTCTTAGCAACCATATTAAAGTTAGAAGGCATAAATGGTCCAATAACCACATCGGTTTCATTAGAGATTATTCCATCTGTAAACTCTAAACATGTACTCAGTTTGTTTTGCGTATCAATAACTTGAACATCTAAATTAAATCCTAACGTTTTTAAAGAATCTAAAGCCATTTCTGCACCAGAATAAAACTCTAAAGATAAATTTAATAATCTATCATTTTCAATTCGATTATTGGTGTCTCTTATAGAATCTAATTCTATAGTGTTCAATTTAAAAGGTAACATGTAAGCTATCTTTTTTAAACTTTTATCTTTTACTAATGGTAATAAACTAGTTGGTTTTCCAGAAATAAGTAAAGAATCATTTACTGAAAGATTAGAACTAACCTCTGAGTTTAGTGCAGATTTATCAAAAGGAATTTTTAATAACATGCCTTCTTTTAGTCCTAAAGTTTTAAGTTCTGGATTTAACAGTTCTAATTCCTCCTGAGATAAGCCTAACTTTATTTTCAATCTATAAAAACCTTCTTGAGCTAAAACAGTATAATAACTATATTTATCGTCTACAGCTTTTATTTCTGTAACTTCTTTTACAGGAATATTGATAGTGTCTCCAACTTTTAGCCCATCTGTTAATTGTGGATTTAGCGTCTCTAATTCTTCAACTGTAATTCCGTAAGTATAAGCAATACGCCATTTACCTTCTTTAGCTTTAACAATGTATTTCCCAGCTGGAAGTTCTGAATTCGATTCCACACTTGAATCTATTTCAACAACTTCTTTTTTAAATACTGGTATCTTAATTTCATCTCCTTTACGTAAGTTATTAGCATAAAGCTCCGGATTGTGTTTCTTTATATCTTCTTGAGTTACTTTATATAATTTAGACAAACTATATAAAGTTTCTTTACGTTTTACTTTATGTATTTTAAAATCTTTTAACGATTCTACTATTTGTACAGCAGTAGTATCTACTTTTGTATCTGTAACTCCTGTTTTAGCGTTATTAGGAATAATTAGAATAGCATCTAATTTTAATTCTTTTTTCGAATCAGGATTTAAATCATAAATCTGAGTTTTTGTTACATTATATTTAGTAGCAATAGACGAAACAGTTTCGTTAGCTTCTACCTTATGAGTTATAAAGTTTTGTGCTTTAACAGTTATGCAAGATGCTAAAGTAAAAAAGCAAACTAAAATCAAAAGTCGTTTCATCATAATATATATACTAATTAATTGTTAAATCAAATAAATTATAAAACCTAATTTGATCTTATTCCCATTCTATAGTTGCTGGCGGTTTTGAGCTAATATCGTAAACAACTCTATTTACACCTTTCACTTTATTTATAATATCGTTAGACGTTTTTTGTAAAAACTCGTAAGGTAAATTTACCCAATCTGCAGTCATACCATCAGTACTTTCTACAGCTCTAAGCGCTACACATTTTTCGTAAGTACGTTCATCTCCCATAACACCAACACTATTAACTGGTAATAATATTGCGCCTGCTTGCCATACTTTATCGTATAAGCCTGCATCTCTTAATCCATTTATAAAAACCGCATCTACTTCTTGTAATATACGTACTTTTTCAGGAGTAATATCTCCTAAAATACGAATTGCTAATCCTGGTCCAGGAAAAGGATGACGACCTAAAAGATCTTTATCCATTCCCATAGAAGCACCAACTCGTCTTACCTCATCTTTAAATAAAAGACGTAATGGCTCTACTATTTTAAGTTTCATAAAGTCTGGTAATCCACCAACATTATGATGACTTTTAATAACTGCACTTGGTCCTCCAGTTGCAGAAACACTTTCTATAACATCTGGATAAATAGTTCCTTGCGCCAACCATTTTACGCCATCTAATTGGTTTGCTTCATCATCAAACACTTCAATAAAAACACGACCAATAGCTTTACGTTTTTCTTCTGGATCACTCTTTTCTGCTAAGGCATCCAAAAAGCGTGCCGAAGCATCTACGCCTTTTACGTTTAAGCCCATACCTTTGTATTGCTCTAACACATCGGTAAATTCATTTTTACGTAATAAACCGTTATTTACAAAGATGCAATACAGATTTTCACCAATAGCTTTGTGTAAAAGCATCGCTGCTACAGAAGAATCTACGCCACCTGAAAGTCCTAGAACAACTTTATCATTGCCTATTTTTTCTTGTAATCCTGCAACTGTTTCTCCAACAAAAGCATTTGGTGTCCAATCTGGATTTAATTTAGCTATTTTGACTAAGAAATTTTCTAATAATTGCTTTCCATCTGTTGAATGATATACTTCTGGATGAAATTGAATTGCGTAAGTTACTTCATCTTCAATTTTGTATGCTGCGTTTTTTACATCATGTGTACTAGCTAAAAGTTTTCCTTTTGTTGGTAATGTTTTAATAGTATCACTGTGACTCATCCAAACTTGACTACCTGTATTTATGTTGTCTAAAAACAAATCATCTTCTACAAAACTTAAATTTGCTCGACCATATTCTCTGGTATTAGATTCCGCTACTTCTCCACCAGAAAAGTGAGCTAAATACTGTGCACCATAGCATACGGCTAACAATGGTTTTTCCCCTCGAATACCTTTTAGTTCTGGATGAAAAGCTTCAGCAGATCTTACAGACATTGGACTTCCCGAAAGAATTACTGCCTTGTAGTCGTTTAATTGTTTTGGAATTTTGTTAAATGGATGTATTTCAGAATAGATATTAAGCTCTCTAACTCTACGCGCAATTAGTTGTGTGTATTGCGATCCGAAATCTAATATAAGTACCTTGTCGTGTTGCATATGCAAAAATAGAAAAAGCGTTTAAATTGATAGCAATTTTAATACTTGTTTTTAACTAAATTGTTAACACAGTAAAATTAAGATCTAATGGATTTAAATTTTCTATAAGCGAAGGAATTAAAGTCTCTCCGTATTCCAAATAAAATTCCGAAAAATTAGCTTGTCTTTCTTGTAAACTTTGATTTGGAAACAACTGATTTTGCAAGTCTATGATTCGCTCAACTTCAGATTTTAATTTGCGTTTTTGTGCTTTTAACAAACGTTTTTCTAGACGTTCTAAACCTTTTGTTTGTTTCTGTTCTTGTGCTGCAACTGCTCCAACAAAAGACACATCGGTTTGTTTTGCTATTTTATATAAATCTTTAAATTGTTTTTCTAAATGATTTTTCTGCGTTGTAAAGTCAATATTTATTTTAGAAATAGTCTTCACTTTTTCTTCGACTAAATCGTTTTGCTTCAAAAACAATTGTTCTGGCGAAATTTCTAATTTCTCAATTTTATTAGCCTGAATTTGACTTTGTAATAAAACAGAATTACGCAATAATAGGATTGGAAATGGTGTATTAAAAGCTTCGAAATTTTGTTTTAATTGAAACCAATAAGCTAATTCTCCGCCGCCGCCAATATAGCATAGGTTTGGCAAAATCTGCTCTTGATATAATGGTCTTAAAATTACATTAGGTGAAAAACTCTCTGGGCTTTCTTCAATTTCTTTTAAAATTTCAGGTTTAGAAAAAGTAATGTTTGTATTTAACACTTTATACTCATTATCTTCTAAAACAATACGTTCTCTTAAGTTTTCAGTATTATAAAACAGGTTGATTTCTCTTGGGTTTACCTGAATTTTATAATCAGAATTTATTTCACTTAAAGCTCTAGATGTTTCTGTAACATTTACAAAAGAGGTTTGTTCTTCTAATTCTTGCTTTATGCTTGGAATAAATAATTGCTTTAATGTTTTTGTATTAGCATCTAAAACAACCAAACCATAATCTTTAAATAAAAAATCAGCTATAAATCTGGTTGCGTCAGCCAAGTTAGAATGTTCTAAATAAGCATTTTTAAATAATTTCTCTAATGTTTTAGCATTATCATTTAATCCTAATTGATTTTTAAACAAGTCAAAAACCTGGTTTAAACCTTTTGTATCTAATTCTCCAACAGCTCCTTTTGCGTTTCTATTCCATTGGATTTTTTTTCCTTTAAAATTGAAGTAGTTTATTTCATCGAAATCATGATCTTCGGAAGCCATCCAATAGACTGGAACAAAATTATATCCTGGATAAGCTATCTTTAGTTCTTTAGTTAAGTTAATTGCTGATACTATTTTATATAAAAAATATAATGGTCCAGTAAATAAATTTAACTGATGTCCAGTAGTTATAGTAAATGTATTAGGTTTTGATAAACTTTCTATATGTTTTCGTGTTAGGTCTGATATCTCTATATTCTTGTATTGGCTTTGTAAATTATCAACTAACACATCTCTATTAGCTTTAGAAAAATGTTGCTTTATCTCAATTTGATTTTTAAAATCATCAATAGCGGTTCCATTAGAATAAAATGGTTTCAAACCTTCTGATTTTGCTAAGTAATCTTTAATTAAAGACGAGAAAAATCGGATATCAGAATAAGCTAATGTGTGTGTTTTCATATAAAGCAACAAAATATAGTGTAAATATAGTAATCTTTAAAGGTTGCTAAGTCTTAAATTTAACATAAAACTTTCAACTAACGTTTCATAATTTACTAACTTTATAAAAATTGACATTATGAAAACTTCAATCCCATCTAAATGTATCTATTTCATTTTTAGCTTATTACTAATACTAAGCATAAATGTATCTGCTCAAAATACAAACTTTTTCTCAGGGAAAATTTTAGACAAATCTAATTCTAACCCTTTACATTTAGCTACTTTAAATGTTGTAGATTCAAACATTAGTACAGTTACCAATAAAGAAGGTGAATTTAACTTAAAACTACCTAAAACCAAATCCTATAAATTACTGCAAATTTCCTTTTTAGGTTACCAACCTTTAGAAATTGAATTAAGCTCATTAAAAACATCTAACAATACTATATATTTAAAACAAGCTGCGACACAATTAGATGTAGTTGAACTATCAAGAACTAAAAACGCTAAAGATTTAGTTTTACAAATGCTAAAGCTTAAAAATGAAAATTATATAGATAAGTCTACTGTAATGACAAGTTTCTACAGAGAAACTATTAAAAAAAACAATAAAAATGCATCTTTATCTGAAGCTGTTTTAAAAATTCAAAAAACACCTTACACCACTTCTAAACAAGATTTAATTACTATTGTAAAAGCTAGAAAAAAAACCAATTACAGCAAGTTAGACACACTAGCATTAAAACTTCGAGGTGGTCCATACAGTGCTTTACATACAGATTTAATAAAATATCCAGATTTTATTTTTACAGATAATAGTTATGATAATTACAATTTCACTTTTGACAAATCTACAACTATAAATGGCAAAGCCATATACGTGATTAATTTTAAACAAAAAGAAAACATAGCAGATGTTTTATATTACGGTAAGTTATATATAGACGCCACAACAAACGCATTAACCAAAGCAGATTATAGTTTAAATTTAGACAACCCAGATAAAGCAAGTGAGTTATTTATTAGTAAAAAACCATCTAAAGCAAAAGTATTACCTACAAGAGCTAATTACCTCGTAAACTTTTCTTCAAGCAACGGAAAATGGCATTATGCTTACAGCAACATAAGCTTAAATTTTAAAGTAAAATGGAAAAGCCAATGGTTTGGTAAAAAATATAGTTTACAAAGTGAAATGGCTATAACAGATTGGGAATTTAACAACACCTTTAAAATAGCAAACAAAGAAAAACTTAAATCATCAAGTATTTTTGAAGAAAAAGCTAACGGTTTTTTAGATGATAAATTTTGGGGTACTTATAATATTATAGAACCAGAAAAATCGATTGAGAATGCTATTAAAAAAATCAACAAACAATTAAAGAAGTCTTAATCTTATAAAGCAAAAATAGCAACAACTTGTGTATCTCAAATAAATAAGTACCTTTGCACTTTGAAAAATAGCACCTCAGAGTGAGGTTTGTGTTACTAGAAGTTTTAAGGTTAAGTATTTTCGATGCGCTTCTTTATGTAACACCACATAACAGCAATGCAATTGAATACTTACTACAAGAATGAGCACATTCCAAGATTTAGGTCTTAACGAAGATCTATTAAAGGCAATTACAGATTTAGGTTTCGAAAAACCAAGTGAAGTACAAGCCAAAGCAATCCCAATTTTATTAGAAGAAGACACAGATTTAGTTGCCTTAGCGCAAACTGGAACTGGAAAAACCGCAGCATTTGGATTTCCAATGTTACAAAAAATCGATGTTACAAATCGTACTACTCAAGGTTTAATTCTATCTCCTACTCGTGAACTTTGTTTACAAATTGCTAACGAGATGAAATTATATGGAAAATACTCTAAAGGTTTAAACGTTACTGCAATTTATGGTGGCGCAAGCATTACGGATCAAGCAAGAGCTGTAAAACGTGGCGCACAAATTATTGTAGCTACACCTGGTAGAATGAAAGATATGATTAACCGAAAATTGGTTGATATTTCTAAAATTCAATATTCAGTTTTAGACGAAGCTGATGAGATGTTAAATATGGGATTTAAAGAAGATATTACAGATATTTTATCTCATACTCCAGACGAAAAAAACACGTGGTTATTCTCTGCAACTATGCCAAGAGAAGTAGCAACTATTGCTAAGAAATTTATGTTTGAACCAAAAGAAATTACGGTTGGACATAAAAACGAAGGTTCTAAAAACGTAACGCATGAGTATTATTTAGTAAACTCTCGTGATCGTTATCAAGCTTTAAAGCGTTTAGCAGATGCTAATCCAGATATTTTCTCAGTAATTTTCTGTAGAACAAAAAGAGACACACAAAAAGTAGCCGAAAACTTAATTGAAGATGGTTATAGCGCTGGTGCATTACACGGAGATTTAAGTCAAAATCAACGTGATATTGTAATGAAGCAGTTTAGAAATAAACAAATACAAATGCTAGTAGCAACAGATGTTGCTGCTCGTGGTATTGATGTAGATGATATTACACACGTAATTAATTACCAATTACCAGACGAAATAGAAACTTACACACATAGATCTGGTCGTACTGGTAGAGCTGGTAAATCTGGTATCTCTATGGTTATTGTTTCTAAAAGTGAAGTGCGCAAGATTAAAAGTATTGAGCGTATTATTAAAAAAGAATTTGATAAAAAGGAAATTCCTAATGGAATGCAAATTTGTGAAGTTCAGCTTAAATCTTTAGCAAATAAGATACATAGCAACGAAATTAATACAGAAATCGACCCTTATTTAGAGGAAATTAATACGTTATTTGAAGAAGATACTAAAGAAGATTTAATTAAAAAATTCTTCTCTGTAGAGTTTACACGTTTCTTTAATTACTATAAGAAATCTAAAGATTTAAATGCACAAGATAATGGTCGTGATCGTGGAGAACGTGGCGGAAGATCTTCTGGAGGAAATGCGGCACGTTATTTTATTAATGTAGGAGAAAAAGATGGTTATGACTGGATGAAACTTAAAGATTTCTTAAAAGAATCTTTAGATTTAGGTCGTGACGATGTATTTAAGGTTGATTGTAAAGAAACATTCTCTTTCTTTAATACAGAAAAAGAACACCAAGAAAAAGTATTAGCCTTTTTTACAGACTATAAACAAGATGGCCGATTTGTTAATGTAGAAATTACAGAAGACAAAGGCGGACGCGGCGGAAGAAACCGTGGCGGCGGCGGAAGACGCAGAAATGACAGATCTAGTGGCGGCGGAGACAGAAGAAGACGAAACGATGGACCAAGAGGTGAAAGACGTTCTGGTGGTTTTGGAGGCGATAGAGATAGAAGAAGCGGAAGTAGTGATCGTAGAAGTAGTTCTGATAGACCTGCAAGACGTAGTTCTGAAAGAAGTTCTTCTTATTCAGATAGGCCAAGACGTTCAAGACGTTCTGAAGATTAAATCAACTATTATTTTAAAGAATATAGTTAAGACCAAACTTTTAGTTTGGTCTTTTTTTGTTAATCTTTCCTCAAAAAACAAAAATATATCGCTCTAATCCTTTTTTGTTTTATATTTTTGGTAATAGATTTTTATTAAATGAAATTACTTCTTTCTTTTATCTTTAGTGCATTTTTAGTATTTACTATAAACTCACAAAACACTAATAGCTCTACTATTAAAGACTCCACAGAAACGAATAAAACAGGATTTGTTAGAGGAGTTATTATAGATGCAACTTCAAATGCGCCATTATATGGTGTAAATATCACCAACTTAAATCAAGTTATTGGAGCAGCTACAAACGATAAAGGAGAATTTGAACTTAAAGCAAAAGCAAACGACACATTACACTTATCCTATTTAGGTTTTAAATCTGTTAAAGTTAGAGTAACTAACGATTGGGTTAACAAAATTGAAAAATCTACTATATCTTTAACTGAATTAGCTTTAGCTCTAGAAGAAGTTGTTATTAGTCAATTAAAACTAACTGGTTATTTAGAAATAGACATTAAACAAGTAGTTGTTAACGACAGTTACCGATATAAAATTCCAGGAATTAAAAGTGGATACGAAGCTGGTAAAAAATCGCCAGGTGCATTATCTAAAGTCTTAGGGTCTGTTTTTAATCCGGTAGATTTTCTTTACAATACGTTTTCCAGAAAAGGAAGACAAATACGTAAGTTAAAACAAATGAAACAAGACGACGAAATCCGTAATACTTTAGCGGCTCGTTTTGATAGAGATATGCTTACTGCATTACTTGGAGTTAGTAAAATTGATTTAGACGAAATTGTAAGTCAATGTAATTACTCTAAAGAATTTATAGATACAGCAAATGATCTTCAAATTTTAGATGCTATAAACGAATGCTACGAAGAATATAAAATACTTAGCAAAAGTAGAAAGAAGCGTTTGTAGTAATAATACTAGTTATTATTTTCCTCATAATACCTCTCAACAATTTCTTCGTGAGATTTAATGGTTTTTGTACACCAATCTAATCGTTTTTCAAGAATTTCATTTTCGGTTAATTGCCAATTAATATCCGTTTTCTTAAGTTTTGTTGTTACGTGTTGAAGAATTATTGCCGCGCTAACAGAAATATTTAAACTTTCGGTAAATCCTACCATTGGGATTTTTAAAAATCCATCGGCTTGATCTAAAACTTCTTGAGATAAACCTTCGGTTTCTCTACCAAAAAAGAAACAGGCTTTTTTGGTTACATCAAAATCGTGTAATTCGCAATCGTTAGTATGTGGTGTAGTTGCTATAATTTGATAACCTTCGTTTTTTAAACTTTTAAGCGCATCTTTTACAGTATTATGTCGGTTTAAATCTACCCATTTTTGTGCGCCCATAGCAATTTCTCTATCTATACGCTTAGAGTTTTTTTCTTCGACTATGGTAACTTCTTGTATTCCAAAAACATCGCAACTTCTAATAACAGCACTGGTATTATGGAGCTGATAGACATCTTCTGTAGCCACTGTAAAATGTTTAGTTCTACCTGATAACACATGATGAAAACGCTTTAATCTGTTTTCGGATAAAAACGATTCTAAATGTTCTAAAAGTTTAATATCTACCATAATAAAGTTTCTAAAACTGAAAAGTAGTAAATATTAATCATTTCCTTAAAAAGTTTTACATTTATAGCTATGAAAAAACATATTGTAGTACTTACTGGAGCAGGAATTAGTGCCGAAAGTGGCATAAAAACATTTAGAGATGCTAACGGTTTATGGGAAGGACATAATGTTATGGATGTTGCTAGTCCAGAAGGTTTTGCTAAAAATCCAGAATTGGTTCTAGAGTTTTATAATCAGCGCAGAAAACAATTATTAGAAGTAAAACCTAATAAAGCACATTTTGATTTAGTACAATTAGAACAAAATTATAATGTAACTATAATTACTCAAAATGTAGACGATTTACACGAACGCGCCGGAAGCACAAACGTAATCCACTTACATGGCGAATTACTAAAAAGCAGACCAATTAGCTCAGACAAAGAAATTTACGATTGTAAAACAGATATTGTTTTAGGCGATAAAAACAAAAAAGGCGAACAATTAAGACCACATATTGTTTGGTTTGGAGAAAATGTACCTTTAATAGATAAAGCGGTTTCTATTTGCGAAACAGCAGATGTTTTATTAATTATAGGAACCTCATTACAAGTTTATCCTGCGGCAAGTTTAATGAAATACGCACCTAAATATATTCCTAAGTTTTATATAGATGCTTCTCCTGCTCCAACTAATGATATTTCAATTCAAGTAATTCCTAAAAAAGCAACTATTGGCGTAAAAGAAGTTATTAATATTTTGGATAAGTAACTTTAGTCTATAGTTATTATGAAATTTGAGTTTGTTAATTTTTTAAGCTAACCTCGTTTAACAACCTTATATAAAACATTAAAACGAATTTATACAATATCGTTGTAATACATTTGACCAAATTAAGAAAATGCAGGAATTTAAAGATTGGAAAGAGTTTATTAATCAAGTTTTGATTAACAGCGGACAATTTGTAAATCCTACTTCTGATATAAAAAATATAACGGAAACAGAGACATTTAAATCGAATGATAAAAACTCTCTGACTGAAATTAGAGTTGGGTATTTTATTGAAGAAAACAAACTGATTTACATTCATATTTTCAATCCTACAGTTCCAGGTTATAATAAATATGTTTACGGAGAATATTTTTACCAGCACGATTTTAGCGATGACGGAAAAACGTATGGAAATCCAGCTTTAGAATTCAATGAACGGAATCGGAATGGAATTCTCTCAATTCTCAAAAATGGATTAAAAGGAAAAGAAGTGCAATTTGTGAAAAATAACAAAATCCTGAAATCCAAACTTTACATTGCGGAATCTCACCAGAACTTTAGCTATTCTTATGACTTTACTAAAAGAGGTTTTTTGAAAAAAATATTCGGACAAAAAATTGACAGAATGGATGGAATTGAAAAAAGAGAAATAGAACTAAACACTATATTTAACGGGATAAAAAAGCGTGTTACAACAAAGAACTGAGGTAAAAAACAAGTTGTTTTGACTAATTTATGACTAAAGTACTTCTGTAGTTCGAATCATAAAGCAATTGATTTTTAACGACTGAAAATCCTGCGGATTCTAAGTCACACAAATCATACACGAACACGTTAAACGAATTTAGATTTATTTGGAATAAATTATTTTACAGAATAAAAAAGATAAGTTTCAATTAAAAAAATACATCAGCAATAAAAACAATTCAATTATCTTTGTGCTATCTTAAATTAAGCTATGAGAATTGATATTATTACCGTTTTACCAGAATTACTTAAAAGTCCGTTTGAAGCCTCTATTTTAAAACGTGCTATAGATGCTGGTTTGGTAGAAGTACATTTTCATAACTTAAGAGATTACACTACTAACAACCATAAAACCGTAGACGATTACCAATTTGGTGGTGGCGCAGGAATGGTAATGCTTATAGAGCCAATAGATAAATGCATTACTGGTTTAAAAGCAGAACGTAATTACGACGAAGTTATTTATATGACTCCAGATGGCGAAACTCTAAACCAAGGTATATCTAATACGTTATCTCTAAAAGAAAACATAATTATTTTATGTGGACATTATAAAGGTGTAGACCAACGTGTAAGAGATATGCTTATAACTAAAGAAATTTCTATTGGAGATTACGTACTTTCTGGCGGAGAACTTGGTGCAGCAGTTTTATGCGATAGTATTATACGATTAATTCCTGGAGTTTTAGGAAACGAAACATCTGCGCTTACAGATTCTTTTCAAGATAATTTATTAGCGCCACCAATTTATACTAGACCAAGAGAATATAAAGGTCATAAAGTTCCAGAAGTTCTATTTACTGGAAATTTTCCTGAAATTGAAAAATGGCGCGAAAACGAAGCTTACCAAAGAACTAAAGACAGAAGACCGGATTTATTAGATTAATTTTTATTTAAGATAACGACAATTTTCTTTAAAATAATCTTTAAAAACAACACAACAAGAAACAATTTACGTATATTTGCAGCCAAATTTGGGTTAACCTCTGGCGATAATCGCGAATGTTGTCTTGGATTAATCAATAAAAATATTAAAAATGGAATCGTTAATTAAATTTGTTCAAGACGAGTTTGTAACTAAAAAAGATTTTCCTGAATTTTCAGCTGGAGATACAATTACTGTATTTTACGAAATTAGTGAAGGATCTAAAACACGTACTCAGTTTTTTAGAGGTGTTGTATTACAAAGAAGAGGAACTGGATCTTCAGAAACTTTTACAATCAGAAAAATGTCTGGTACTGTAGGAGTTGAGCGTATTTTCCCTGTAAACTTACCTGCTTTACAAAAAGTAGAAGTTAACAAAAGAGGTAAAGTACGTAGAGCTAGAATTTTCTACTTTAGAGAACTTACTGGTAAGAAAGCTAGAATTAAAGAAGCAAGAAGAAAATAATAATTTTCTTAAAATACTTAAAAGCCTTGATATTATTTATCAAGGCTTTTTTTATACTTTTACTTTATGAGTTTACCATTTATTGCCGATAAAGATTTTAATACTATAGACTTTACAACAACTACTTTAGAAAAAGCAGAATACGATAATTGTACATTTATTAATTGCAATTTTGATTCGTGTTATTTATCCGCTTTTAGTTTTCTGGAATGTAATTTTATAGATTGTAATCTTAGTTTAGTAAAAATTAATGAAGCAATATTTAAAGACACAGCATTTATTAACTGTAAAATGATTGGTTTTCCTGTAACAGAAATAAACCCTTTTCTTTTATCTCTTTCGTTTAAAAACTGTAATTTACAATTAGCAAATTTTGTAAATATTACTTTAAAACAAACTAAGTTTGAAGCTTGCAATTTTAATCAAACCGATTTTTCAAATGCAAATTTATCTGCTTCAAACTTTAAAGATTGTAGTTTTTTAAATGCAATATTTAACGCTACAAATCTTGAAAAATGCGATTTTACTTCAGCCAAAAACATTGCTTTAATACCTGAAAACAACAAGTTAAGTGGTGCAAAATTTTCAAAATTAAACTTAGAAGGCTTACTTCTGCATCATAAACTAATAATTTCAGAATAAAACACTACAAATATTATAGTAATAGCAAATTCTTTAGCTTCAATTTACTAAATAGTAAAAAGCAGTCATAACACGCTGATTTCACTTTAAAAAAACACTTCTTTTTTGTATATTCGCTATGCAAAAAAATTAAGATAAATACTTTATATACTATGTCAAACACACCTAAAATAATCTATACAATTACAGATGAAGCTCCTGCTTTAGCTACACGATCGTTTTTACCAATAGTAAAATCATTTTTAGAGCCATCTGGAGTTGAAATAGACACAAAAGATATTTCTTTAGCTGCCAGAATTTTAGCAATATTTCCTGAAGCTTTAACAGATGCTCAAAAAGTATCAGATGATCTAGCTTACTTAGGTGATTTAGCAAAACAACCAGAAGCAAATATTATAAAACTACCAAATATTAGTGCTTCTATACCACAATTAAAAGAAGCCATAGAAGAGTTACAAGCCAAAGGTTTTGCAATTCCAAGTTACCCAGATACTGCAGAAACTGAAGCAGATAAAACAAATAAAGCTAAATACGATAAAATTAAAGGATCTGCTGTAAATCCTGTTTTACGTGAAGGAAACTCGGATAGACGAGCGCCAAAAGCCGTTAAAAATTACGCGAAAAAGAACCCGCATTCTATGGGGATTTGGTCTAAAGACTCAAAAACTCACGTAGCAACAATGACTGCTGGAGACTTTGCTCATAATGAAAAATCTGTTACTTTAACAGATGCAACAACAGTAAAAATTGTACATACAGATACTAAAGGAAATGCAACTACTTTAAAAGATGATTTAAATCTTTTACAAGGTGAAATTATTGATGCTACTACAATGAGTAAAAAAGCATTAATAGCCTTTTTAGACGAACAAGTTGAAGATGCTTTAGATAAAAACGTTTTGTTTTCTTTACATATGAAAGCAACAATGATGAAAGTTTCTGATCCAATTATTTTTGGTCATGCAGTAAGAGTATTTTTTAAAGACCTATTTGAAAAGCACGGAAAAACATTTAATAAAATTGGTGTTGATGTAAATAATGGTTTTGGAAACTTACTTAGTAAATTAAGCGAACTTTCTAAAGAAGAACGTAATGAGATTAAAGACGATATTAGATACGCTTTAGATCATGGACCAGAATTAGCAATGGTAAATTCTGATAAAGGAATTACTAATTTACACGTACCAAGTGATGTAATTATTGATGCTTCTATGCCAGCAATGATAAGATCTTCTGGTCAGATGTGGAATGCTGAAGGAAAATTACAAGACACAAAAGCAGTAATACCAGATAGTAGTTATGCCGGAATCTTTACTGCAACTATAGATTTCTGTAAAGAAAATGGTGCTTTTGATCCTACAACAATGGGAACTGTTCCTAATGTTGGTTTAATGGCTCAAAAGGCTGAAGAATATGGTTCTCATGATAAAACTTTTGAAATTTCAGCTGAAGGAAAAGTAGAAGTTATAGATGCAAATGGAAATGTATTAACTTCTCATAATGTAGAGCAAGGCGATATTTGGAGAATGTGCCAAGTTAAAGATGCACCAATTCAAGATTGGGTAAAATTAGCTGTTACACGTGCAAAAACTTCTAATACACCAGCTGTATTTTGGTTAGACAAAAATAGAGCACATGACGCAGAAATAATTAAAAAAGTAAATACATATTTAAAAGATCACGATACAACAGGTTTAGAAATTCATATTTTATCACCTATAAAAGCTACAGAATTTACACTAAAACGTGTTAAAGCAGGACAAGACACTATTTCTGTTTCAGGTAATGTATTACGTGATTATTTAACGGATTTGTTTCCAATTTTAGAATTAGGAACATCTGCTAAAATGTTATCTATTGTTCCATTAATGAATGGTGGAGGATTATTTGAAACTGGAGCTGGTGGATCTGCTCCAAAACACGTAGATCAATTTACTAAAGAAAACCATTTACGTTGGGATTCTTTAGGTGAATTTTTAGCCTTAGCAGTTTCTTTAGAGCACTTTAGTTTAACGCATAATAACCCTAAAGCTAAAATTTTAGGCGATGCTTTAGATGATGCTACAGAAAAACTATTAGAAAATAGAAAAGGTCCTAGCCGTAAAGCTGGAGAACTAGATAATCGTGGAAGTCATTTTTATTTAGCAATGTATTGGGCTGAAGCTTTAGCAAATCAAACTAAGGATACTGAATTAAAAGCGCAGTTTGAAAAAGTTGCTAAAGAATTAGAAGCTAACGAAACTAAAATTGTTTCAGAATTAAATGATATTCAAGGTAACGCTGTAGAAATTGGTGGTTATTATATGCCAACTGAAAATTTATTACAAGAAGCTATGAATCCAAGTAACACTTTAAAAACAGTTTTAAGTCAGTTAAAGTAAACCTTAAACAAGACCTCTAACATATTGTTAAAAGCGCCTTTATAGGCGCTTTTTTTTTTACATTTATCTTATGCGTTTTTTATTAATGTAACTTATGTATCATAATACTTCAATTTTATAATTTTACAGAAATTAAATAAATAACAATGCTATATTTAAAATCACTTCTAATACTACTATTTTTAGCAAGTCTAAATGTACTAGGGCAAGAAAATGTAACGCTTAGTGGTACAATAACTGAGGAATCTACAAACGAGACTTTAATTGGTGTAAATGTTATTATACCTGAGTTAAATACAGGTACAATAACAAACGAATATGGATTCTACTCTATTACAATTCCAAAAGGAGAATATACTGTTCAGGTTTCGTTTATTGGTTTTAAAACTATTTCGGACAAGAAAAACTTATCTAAAAAAATAATTCTAAACTACAAATTAGAAGAAAGTGTTGAAGGTTTAGAGGAAGTTCTTATTGTTGCCGATTCTGAAAAATTAAACCTTAGAACGCCGCAAATGAGTGTAAATACACTTAAGGCTAGTACTATTAAAGACATACCTGTTGTATTTGGAGAAGCAGATGTTATAAAAGCAATTACACTACTTCCTGGTGTTACAAATGCTGGTGAAGGTAGTAGTGGATTTAATGTTCGTGGTGGCGCAGCAGATCAAAATCTAATTTTATTAGACGAAGCTACTATTTATAATTCGTCTCATTTATTTGGATTCTTTTCCGTTTTTAATCCAGATGCTATAAAAGATATTAAATTATACAAAGGAGGAATTCCATCAAGATATGGCGGACGCGTTTCTTCTGTTTTAGATATTTACCAAAAAGAAGGAAACAGTAATAATTTTGCTATGAATGGAGGAATTGGCTTAATTTCTAGTCGTTTACTTGCCGAAGGACCAATTAAAAAAGAAAAAGGGTCATTTCTTTTTGGCGGAAGATCTTCTTATGCACATCTCTTTTTACCTTTATTTGATAATAATAACGTGGCTTATTTTTACGATTTAAACACTAAATTGAGTTATAAATTAAACGAAAAAAACAATATTTACTTATCAGGTTATTTTGGTAGAGATGTATTTAAAATATCTGATAGTTTTGAAAACACCTATGGAAACACAGTACTAAACTTTAGATGGAATCATTTATTTAACGATAAATTATTCTCAAATTTATCTGTAATCTATTCTGATTATTTTTATGGATTAGATTTAAATTTTGTAGAATTTAATTGGGTTTCTGGTATAAAAAACTTTAATGTAAAATACGATTTCAAACATTACATAAATAATAACTTTAAGTTACAATATGGCCTAAATAGTATCTATTATGATTTTAATCCTGGTACTATAGATCCATCATCTCCTAATTCTGGAATAAACGAACAACAATTAATTAAAAAATATGCGTTAGAAAATGCTGTCTATTTAGATGCAGAACATCAAGTTTCAGATAAACTAACATTATCTTATGGATTGCGATTAAGTTCGTTTTTAAGATTAGGGCAAGACGAAGTTAATAATTACGTAAATGATGAAGCCGTAGTTTATAACTCGACTTTTGGCATCTATCAAACAGCAAATCCAATAAGCACTTCAAAATATAATAAAAGTGATATTCTTAAATCTTTTGCAAATTTAGAACCTCGACTAGCAGCATCTTACAGATTAAATAATTACACATCTGTAAAAGCAAGCTATAATAGAATGACACAATATTTACATTTACTATCTAATACAACATCTCCAACACCATTAGATATATGGACACCAAGTGGAACATATGTAAAACCACAACTATTAGATCAGGTTGCTTTAGGATATTTTAAAACATTTAAAGACAATACATATTCTTTAGAAGTTGAAACGTATTTTAAAACTATAAAAAACAGAATAGATTATATAGATGGTGCAGAATTAGTAGCTAATGATGCCATAGAGCAAGTTATATTAAATGGTGAAGCTAGAGCTTATGGTTTGGAGTTTTTATTAAAAAAAGATAAAGGAATATTTAAAGGTTGGTTAGCATATACGCTATCAAAATCGGAACAACGTACACCAGGAAATACTGCTAACGAACCAGGAATTAACAACGGAAATTGGTATAATACAGCATACGACAAAACACATGATATTTCTTTTACAGGAAGTTATGATTTTAATAAAAAATGGAATTTCAATGCTAATTTTATTGTGCAATCTGGACAACCAACAACATATCCTAATGGACAATATATTTATAATGGCATTAGTATTCCTAGTTATAGTACTAGGAATGAAAACAGATTACCAACCTATCATAGACTAGACGTATCGGCTATTTATACACCAAAACCAGAAAAGAAAACTGGCTACCAAAGTTCTTGGGTTTTTGGAATATATAATATTTATAATCGTTACAACGCAGCTTCTATTAGCTTTGGAGAAAACAGAATGTCTGGAGTTAACGAAGCAACAAAACTATCAATTTTTGGAATAGTTCCATCTGTTACCTATAATTTTAAATTTTAAAAAAATGAAATCAATCACATATATCATAATTTTAGCCCTACTACTTTCTAGTTGCGAAAAAGTGGTAGATATAGATGTACCGACAAGTCAAGAACGTTTAGTTATAGAAGCATCAATAAACTGGTATAATGGTACTTTAGGAAACGAGCAACAAATTACATTAACTAAAACAGCACCATTTTTTAATACTAATGTTCCTCCTGCACTTAATGCAACTGTAACAATAGTAGATAGCAATAATAACAGCTTTAATTTTATAGATTCTAATAACTCTGGTGTTTATAAAACGAATACATTTAATCCAATATTAAATGAAACTTATACTTTAAACATTATCTATAATAACGAAACTTACACAGCTACAGAAACCTTAAAATCGGTTAGCCCAATAGATTTTATAGAACAAAATAATGAAGGTGGTTTTTCTGGAGATGAAATAGAAATAAAAGCCTATTATACCGATCCTATAAATGAGGATAATTATTATTTCTATCAATTTGATACAAATATTGCAGCTATACCAATGTTAGAAGTCTATGATGATGAATTCACAAATGGGAATCAAATATTTGCTTTTTTTACAGAAGAAGATTTGGAACCCCAGGATGAGTTAATTATTAATCACTTCGGAATATCAGAACAATTTTATGAATATATGAATCTATTATTACAACAATCTAATTCAGATAATGGCGGACCATTTCAAACTCAACCTGCAACAGTAAGAGGAAATTGTATAAACATTACAAATTCAGATAATTTCCCATTTGGCTATTTCAGATTATCACAAGCCTATATCACAAATTATATCGTTGAATAAAATTTATAATAAAAGTATATAAGCACTAATATTACCACAAAGAAATCCTTACTTTTGATATTATGGATTTTATTAAAACAACAGAACAAGATTCTAAATATAATAATTTAGAAAAAATGTCTCTAAATGATATTTTGGTTAATATAAATAATGAAGATCATTTAGTCCCACAAGCAGTAAAAAAAGCTATTCCTCAAATAGAAAAACTTACGGAACAAATAATCGTTAAACTAAAATCTAGTGGAAGACTATTCTATATGGGTGCAGGAACAAGCGGAAGACTTGGCGTTGTAGACGCATCAGAATGTCCTCCAACTTTTGGAGTCTCTTACGATTTAGTTATTGGTTTAATAGCTGGAGGAGAAAATGCTATTCGTAAAGCTGTAGAAAATGCTGAGGATTCAAAAACACAAGGCTGGCTAGACTTACAAGAATATAATATTTCAGATAAAGATGTAGTTATTGGTATAGCTGCTTCTGGCACTACTCCCTATGTTATTTCTGCTCTAGTTAAATGTAATCAAAATAACATCATTACAGGTTGTATAACGTGCAATGAATCTAGTCCATTAGCCAAAATAGCTCAATATCCAATAGAAGTTACTGTTGGTTCAGAGTTCCTTACAGGAAGTTCTAGAATGAAAGCTGGAACAGCTCAAAAATTAGTTCTAAATATGATTAGTACTAGTACTATGATTCAATTAGGGAAAGTAAAAGGAAATAAAATGGTAGATATGCAACTATCTAACTCTAAGTTAATTCAGCGTGGAACTAAAATGATAGTTGATGAATTAAATATTCCTGACACTGAAGCCAAACAACTTCTACTCAAACATAAAAATGTTCGTAATGCTATAAACAACTACAATGGATACTAAAAGAACAAACAAAGAAGTTTTAGTAAAAGGTGTCAAAAAAATGGGAATAGCAATAGTATTATTATTCGCTGGTCCAACATTACTACACCTTGTCTTGACTAATAGAGAAAAACCTTTCTTTATACTTTTATTTATAATTGGGATATTAATTTGTGGATTAGCAATTTATTTCATTTTCAAAGGAATTAAAAATATAATAAAAAGTCTATTTGATTAGTTATATCTTATTTTACACACCCATAATAATAAACATACTTCATTCATAACCTAAAGGTAGTTTTTTAGACGTGTTTAAAAAAGTATAAAAC
>NZ_JBELDZ010000032.1:0-27811 GCF_042094015.1 Aurantibacter sp.
ACTGTAAATCTGCTGACTACGTCTTCGCAGGTTCGAATCCTGCTCTCCCCACAAAATAAAAAAGCTTCACAATTGTGAAGCTTTTTTATTTCTAATTTTTTAAAGAGTTCTATTCTCCTAAAAATGGATACCTGTAATCTGTTGGAGTTACAAATGTTTCTTTTATCATGCGTGGAGAAACCCAACGCTGTAAGTTTAGAATACTACCAGCTTTATCATTGGTTCCAGAACCTCTAGCGCCACCAAATGGTTGTTGTCCTACAACAGCTCCAGTTGGCTTATCATTTATATAGAAGTTTCCTGCACAGTTCTCTAAAGCTTTTGTAGCTTCTTCTACCGCATATCTGTCTTTTGCTATAATAGCACCGGTTAAAGCGTAATCACTTGTTGCATCAACTAGTTTTAGCGTTTCGGAGTACTTATCGTCATCAAAAACATAAATAGTAATAACTGGTCCAAATAACTCTTCAGACATTGTTACGTAATTTGCGTCTTCAGCTAATAAAACAGTTGGTTCAATGAAGTAACCTTTAGATTTATCATAATTTCCGCCTGTAATAACTTCAACACCAGTATCTTTTTTAGCTTGATCAATATATTTTGCTAATTTATCAAAAGAGCCTTCGTGTATTACAGCAGTCATAAAGTTGTTCGTGTCTGCAGGAGAGCCCATTGTTATAGATTTTACATCTTCAATAACGTAGTTCTTTATATCATTCCAAATACTCTTAGAAACATAAGCTCTAGAGGCAGCACTACATTTTTGTCCTTGGAATTCGAAAGCACCTCTAACAATTGCAGTAGCTACTTGTTTAGCATTTGCCGATTTGTGTGCAACAATGAAATCTTTTCCACCAGTTTCTCCAACAATTTTTGGATATGTACTATAGGTGTGAATGCTATTTCCAATTTGCTTCCATAACTCTTTAAAAATATAAGTAGAACCTGTAAAGTGTAATCCAGCAAATTCTTTACGTGCTAAAACAGTATCTGTAATCATTTTCGGATCTCCAAAAACAACATTAATAACACCTGCAGGGACTCCAGCTTCTTCAAAAACATCCATAATTACTTTAGCCGAAAATATTTGGCTGTCCGATGGCTTCCAAACAACAACATTTCCCATTAACGCCATGCATGCTGGTAAATTTGCAGCAATAGCAGTAAAGTTAAATGGTGTTACAGCATATGTAAAACCTTCTAAAGGTCTATACTCTAATTTATTCCAAGCATCACTTGTACTTTCAGGTTGTTCATGGTACATATCTGTCATGAACTGAACGTTAAAACGTAAAAAATCAATTAATTCGCAAGAGGCATCAATTTCTGCTTGGTGTACAGTTTTAGATTGAGCAATCATTGTAGACGCATTAATTTTTGCACGGTAAGGTCCAGCAATTAACTCAGCAGCTTTCAAGAAAATACCAGCGCGTTGTTCCCAAGGCATTTGACTCCAAGCTTTACGTGCTTCTAAAGCGGTATCAATAGCTTCAACGATATTAGATTTTTCAGCCAAATGATAAGATCCAACAATGTGTTTATGATCATGTGGAGGAGACATTGTACGAGTATTTCCCGTTTTTACATCTTTTCCATTAATATACATAGCAACTTCTGTGTTACCGTTATAATAAGTGTCGTATTGAGCTAAAACAGCTTCGCGTTCTGGAGAACCTGGTGCGTACCCTTTTACAGGTTCGTTTACTGCAACTGGTACATTGAAAAATCCTTTTCCCATAATATGTTGTGTTTTTTTTCGTATTTAAATTTAAAGTGCAAAGTTACCAATTTTTTTGCTATTTCTTGTCTGGAATCAATTAGCTGTTTGTGTCTTGGTTTTAATATATTTTTTTGTAAGTTGCTCTTAGTAAAAAAAGCTATGACCAACGAATGTGTACAGTAAGTGTTTTCTATAAAGATGGTACGGACTTTGTTCTAACATCAAATAGAGACGAAGCACCAAATAGAAGTGCTTTGCAGCCTAGAGAATATAAAATAAATTCTACTCAAGTTTTAATGCCAAAAGATGAATTGTCTGGCGGAAGTTGGATTGGAGTAAGTTCTAAAAAACGAGTGGTTTGTTTATTGAATGGAGGATTCACGAAACATAAACGTATTTTACCTTATAAAAAAAGTAGAGGTGTGGTAGTAAGTGATTTTCTTCAAATGGATTCTTCTGAAGAATTACAAGAATATGACTTTTTAAATATTGAACCTTTTACTATTGTCTTTACAGATTGGAATAAAGGGTTGAAATTTATAGAAGTTGTTTGGGATGGTTTGGTCTGTCAAATTAAAAATTTAGATTTGTCTACATATATTTGGTCATCTTCAACACTATACACTCAAAATCAAAAGGAGGACCGTTTAAATTGGTTTGATGCTTTAAAAAAAGAAGAAACTCTTACTGCTTCAAGATTGTTAGATTTTCATAAAACTGCAGGAAAAGGTAATTTAGATTATGGTGTTATTATGGATCGAGTTTCTGTAAAAACGACAAGTATAACTCAGGTAGAAAAAATAGGAGATAATATAAGTATGCGATTTGAAGATTTTAATACAGGACAAATATCTACTAAGATATTACAATTGACATAGATTTTGAATGAGTAAAAATACAGCTTTTATTATTCCTTTGGCATATCCAGATACAGTTGTTAGGGTTTCTAATGAATGGTATTTACAACATCTACATTATATTGGTATTGGTAAAAAGAATTATGTGAAAGCTGGTCATGCGGCTTTTGTTTTAATTGAAAAACTAACAGGTGTTATAGAGTATTTTGATTTTGGAAGATATATAACACCAGAACCTTTTGGTCGTGTTAGAAGCTCACTTACAGATAACGAATTAGTTATTGATTTGAAGGCTGAAATTAAAAATGATACAATCTTAAATTTAAAAGATATTCTTTTGTTTTTTGCAACAAATCCAAAATTAACTCACGGAAAAGGGCGAATGGTTGCAACCGTTTGTTCTGAGGTCAATTATATGAGGGCAAAGCAATATGTAGCACGTTTTCAATATGATTTGATACCTTATGCCGCTTTTAAAAGGAAAGCTTCTAATTGTGCTCGTTTTGTAACGGATATGCTTTTGGTTTCGGTACAAAATAAAATATTTATTAGAAAATTAAATAAAATCAAGCTTTTTACTCCAAGTCCAATAGGTAATGTTTTGTCTGTAAAAGGAAATACAGATGTTTTTGAGATAAGTGATGATGGTGATGTTTCAATATTTAAAAACAAGAAATACAAAGAGATTTTAAATTGTTTTTTGGATTCTGTAAAAGATCATAAAGTAAATCTTCAGGGAAATTTAGAACCTAAAAAAGTAAAGGGTTTATCTAATAACGCACAGTGGTTGTCAGGAATTGGAGCTGGAGCTTGGTTTGAACTTTTTAAAACTGAAATTAAAAATGAATTTATTTTTAAACGTACATCTGCTTTTGGAACTGTAGATGTTGAGGCTATTTTTAAAGTAAGTGATTTGTCTTTTAACATTAACGAAGCATATCAATTCACTCACAAAAGTAATTGTGATATTTTATTGATTCGTCAGAATAGTGTTCTCTTTAAATTTGAAAACTGTTCTAATTTAATACATAAGGAGCGCTTAGTTTAAAGTTTGGGATTTCAACTTTAAAAACTTCGTTTGTGGTGAAATTTATCATTTGATAATAGCCTTTCATTGATCCAATAGGAGAGGTTAATAGGCATCCAGAGTTATAAGTGTGAGATTCTCCTGGTAATAAAACTGGTTTTTTGCCAATAACACCTTCGCCAGAAACAGTTTCGGTATTATTTAAGGCATCTTTAATTATCCAATGTCTAGCATTGAGTTGTACTGAGTTTTTACTTTGATTTTTAATGGTTATTTGATAACCAAAAGCAAATAACATTTTGTGATCTTTGTAAAAAGTGCCTTCAAAATTGGTTTTTACCTGAATTTTAACTCCATAAGTAATTTGTTCTACCATATTAAAATCTGTTAAATTATAACTAGAATTATACTAATATAATTAATTTTAGATAAAAAAAAGAAGTTTCTGGTTTACTTTTCTAATTAGTAATTCTAGTAGAGCTTGTTTCGCCAAAGCCAATTAATCTATCGTATCTTGCGCCTAAATCTCTGTAATAAACTAATACTTTATAGCTATTTTCTGTTTGCCAAAAATCACCATCAACTTTATTGTGGCTTATTTCTTTTGTATCATTATTAACAACTATGTATTTATAATTATAAAAACCTTGTTTTAGTAAAAGAGGTTTTTGGTAAGTTCTGGTTTGATAGTTGTAAACCATTTTAGTGTTTTCTGTAATATGGTAATTATTAAAGTTTCCATATATATGAACAGATTCGTTTGGTTTTAAATCATCCATTTTTAGTGAAAAATGTATAAAAGCATAATCTGCTTCAATGTCTGGATTTTCTCTATCTAAAACGGTTACTAAAAAATTACCATTAATGTCTGGGAAATAAGTGTAGCGTTGATCTTTTCTAGGTGAGTTAGTGAATAAAATGTTTTCGTATAAATCGTTTAGTTCAATATATTGAACGCCATTAACTGATGCACGAATATCTTTGTTTTCAAAAAACAAAAATTCGTTTCCCGCATCAAAAGCAGTTTCTTTTGTGTATCTATAAGTTAGCTGATTTCCCAAAATGTATTGAGGTTTAATATTGCTAATAGATGTTGTTAGGTTGTTGTTTTGAACAATTATTGTTTTAATAGTTTCTTTAGGGTTATTTAATTGAAAATTAATTGGATCTATAACAATATCTACAGTTTGTTTTGTTTCAATAGTACTTACATCTCTAGAGCGTTTTATGTCTAAGCCAACATTAGCACCATTTTCATGAATCATAAATTTTCTTGAAAAAATAATATCATCATTATCGTCATAAATGTAGACCATATAATTTCCAGATTTAGTTAATCCCCTAGTGAACTCATTAGGTATTGTAAGGTCATAATGCGAATAGATTTGATAGGTGTTGAAAGAATTTTCGTAGGTTCTAATGCGTTGTTCATCAAAACCATTTAAATATTCTGCCTTTGCTAAAACTGATGGTGTCCAGTCAAAATTATAATGTTGAATTTTATAATAGTAATCTTCTTCATCGCCGTTTAAAGCATCAAATTCCATAGTTATAAAATCTCCAAGCTTAATAACTGGTAGTTGACTTTCTGGAGTATTTCCTTTAAAGGTTATTGTTTTTATATAGTCAGGTTCTATGATTTCATCTACTTGTGATATGCAAAACTGACATAAAAATAGAAATAGGAAAAAAGGTTTAATGGTTTTATTCATTCTAATTCTTTTTAGAGATGTAAAGGTAAACAAAATCTGTGCCTAATCTTTTGTTGCTATTTAGAATTATTATAAATAATTTTTCTCTTAATATATTGCTAATTTTTTTGATGATTAATTTGTAAATTCGCAGGGATTTTTTATAATCAAATTCAGTATAACTATTAACAAATAGATTGTAATATGTCAAAAGACATTAAAATTTCAAAAGGTCTAGATATAAAGCTTGTAGGGCAAGCAGAGTTGGTTACTGAGAGTGCTATTTTAAGCAATTTCTATACCGTTCGCCCAGAAGACTTTCATCTAGTTACTCCGAAATTAACAGTTAAAGTTGGTGCTAAAGTTAAAGCTGGGGAAACTCTGTTTTATAATAAAGCCAATGAAGCTGTTAAATTTGTGTCACCAGTTTCGGGTGAAATAGTAGAAATTGAACGTGGCGAAAAACGTAAAGTTTTAGCAATAAAAGTTCAAGCAGATAAAACGCAAGATTTTTTAGATTTTGGTGCTTTAAATGTAGATTCGGCTAAAGCAGAAGACATTAAGGCACGTCTATTAGAATCTGGATGTTGGGCATTTGTAAAGCAACGTCCTTACGATGTTGTTGCTAATCCAGATGTTGAGCCAAAATCAATTTTTATATCAGCTTACGCAAGTGCACCACTAGCAGCAGATTTAAATTATACATTAGAAGGCAAAGAAGCTGAACTCCAAGCTGCAGTTACTGCTTTGTCTAAATTAACATCAGGAAAAGTTCACGTTAGCGTAGCTAAAAAAGGGAAATCTCCTATAGAAAGTCTAGATAATATTAAGTTACATAAAGTAACTGGACCACATCCATCTGGAAATGTAGGGACTCAAATTAATAAGCTTGACCCAATTAATAAGGGTGAAGTCGTTTGGACGCTAAGCGCTCAAGACTTAGTTATTATTGGAGAGTTATTATTAACTGGAAGATTTAACGCAGAACGTATTATTGCTTTTGCTGGTTCTTCTGTTAAAAAACCTCGTTATTTTAAAACTAAAATTGGAGCTGAGGTTTCTACAATGGTTTACGATAATGGTGTTGAGCTAGATGGTAATGATCGTATTATATCTGGAAATGTATTATCTGGAAAACAAATTAAACCAGACGGAAGTTTAGATTATTATAGCAATATAATTTCTGTAATTCCAGAAGGAGATGATTATGAGTTTTTTGGATGGAATAAACCAATTTTTAATAAAGTATCTACATCTAGAGCATTAACTTTTTCTTGGTTAACACCGAAGAAGAAGTATGACTTAAATACTAATACTAACGGAGAACATAGAGCTTTTGTTACTACAGGTAACTACGAAGAGGTTTTTCCATTAGATATTTTTCCATTACAAATATTAAAAGCTTGTAAATATCAAGATTTAGATGAGATGGAAGCTTTAGGTATGTATGAAGTTGCTCCGGAAGATTTCGCCTTAACAGAATTTATTTGTGTGTCTAAACAACCGCACCAAGATATTATTCGTGAAGGTTTAGACTTAATGTATAAAGAAATAGGATAGTTATGGGATTGAAAAGTAATTTACATAATTTAAAAGAAAAGTATAGAGGTACAAAAATGGCTCCTGCATTTAATGCAATCCATACCTTTTTATATTTACCAAATGAGATTACGCATAGCGGAACTCATATCAAAGCAGCAGATGATTTAAAGCGTACCATGAATATGGTGATTATGGCTTTAGTTCCTTGTTTAATATTTGGAATTTTTAATGCTGGATTTCAGCATTACGCTGCAATAGACGGTTCTTTAAGAGCTGATGCTTTTGCTAACTTTTTTACAATGGATAATTTTATTGTAGGAGCTTGGACTGTTTTACCATTAGTAATTGTTTCTTATGGTGTTGGATTAATTGTAGAATTTATTTTCGCAATTATTAAAGGTCATGAGGTTGAAGAAGGATATCTGGTAACTGGTATGTTAGTACCATTAATAGTTCCTGTAGATATTCCATTATGGATGTTATCTGTAGCTGTTGTTTTTGGTGTTGTTATTGGAAAAGAAGTATTTGGTGGTACAGGAATGAATATTCTTAACCCAGCATTAACTATACGTGCTTTCTTATTCTTTGCATATCCAACTTGGATGTCTGGAGATAAAGTTTGGATACATGAAGCAGTAGCAAGAACAGGAACTGCAGATGCTATTTCTGGTGAAACTATTTTGGGTAGTTATGCGCAAAATGCGGAAGTTGCTTATAGCGCGTTCGATAAGTTCTTTGGATTTATTCCAGGTTCAGTAGGAGAGACTTCTACTTTCTTAATATTAATTGGTGCCGCTATTCTAATTTTATCTAAAATTGGAAGTTGGAGAATTATCTTATCTACCTTTGCAGGTGCAGCGGTAATGGGATTAATTTTCAATCAAGTAGCTGATGCAGGAATTATTTCAGATTCAAGTAAGTTTTTTGGATTAATGAATACATCTTGGTATGAGCATTTAATGATTGGTGGATTGGCATTTGGAGCAGTTTATATGGCTACAGATCCGGTTACAGCTTCTCAAACTAATAAAGGTAAATGGATTTATGGTTTCTTAATTGGATTTATTTCAATTATGATTAGAGTATTCAACCCTGCATATCCAGAAGGTGTATTCTTAGCTATATTATTAATGAATGTTTTCGCTCCAACTATTGACCATTATGTGGTTCAAGGAAATGTAAAGAAGCGAATGAAACGTTTAAAAGTTAAAACAGCATAATTATGGCAGTTAACACAGATAAAAATTCATATACTATACTTTTTGCTATTGCAATGGTAGTAGTGGTAGGATCGTTATTAGCCTTTACAGCTTCGTCTTTAAAGCCTGCGATTACTAAAAACAAAGAGATTGAAAAGCAACAGAATATCCTGTATGCTATGGGAATAAACGCTAACGAAGGTACTGGAGATATTGCTTTTGTGGCTAAAGCTGAAGTTGTAGATGCTTTTGCCTCTAATGTTTCTGAGCAAATCGTACTTGAAGTAAAAGATGGAAAGATTTTAAAAGAAATGACTCGTGAAGAGTTTATGAAATCTAAAGACCAAGGAGCTGGAAAAGAACCTTATTTAATCGATATTAAAAAAGAGCAAACCAAAGCTAAGAATGGTGAGTCAAGATTTTTACCGTTGTTTAAAGGTCAGCAAAACGGGAAAACAGTTTATGTTACAGCTGTAAGAGGTAAAGGACTTTGGGATGCAATTTGGGGATATATATCTTTAGACAAAGATATGGTTGTACAAGGTGCTTTTTTTGATCATGCTGGAGAAACTCCTGGGTTAGGTGCTAATATTAAGCAACGTTACTTTATGGATGATTTCAACGGAGAAAAACTATTTTCTGATGCAGGTGCTTTTAAAGGCATTAAAGTGGCTAAAGGAAATAACGATCCAGTTAACAAGATAAAAGATGATAATGAAATTGATGCTCTTGCTGGAGCAACAATTACAGGTGATGGAGTATCTGCAATGATAAAGAAAGATTTAAAATTGTATTTACCTTACTTTAAAAACTTAAATTAATATGGGACTACTTTCAAAAAAAGACGCAAAGTTAATCACAGATCCATTAGCAGATAATAATCCAATTACTATTCAAGTATTAGGTATTTGTTCTGCATTAGCAATTACAGCAGAGCTTAAAGCTTCTTTAGTAATGGGAATAGCTGTTTTGTTTGTATTAGGTATAGGTAATGTCGTGATTTCTTTAATGAGAAACATTATTCCTTCAAAAATTAGAATTATTGTACAATTAATAGTAGTTGCTGCTTTAGTAATTATTGTAGATCAAGTATTAAAAGCTTTTGCTTACGATTTAAGTAAAACGCTTTCAGTATTTATTGGGCTTATTATTACCAATTGCATTATTATGGGACGTTTTGAGGCTTTTGCTTTGGCAAATAAACCATGGCAATCGTTTTTAGATGGAATTGGTAACGCATTGGGTTATGCGGTTATTTTAATAATTGTTGGTTTCTTTAGAGAGCTACTAGGATCTGGAACTTTATTTGGAATTCCTGTTTTAGGAGATGCAATTGAAAAGACAGGAGTTTACGCATTTGGTTACGAAAACAATGGATTTATGTTAATGCCTCCAATGGCTTTAATAATTGTTGGATTAATAATTTGGGTGCAACGTAGTAGAAATAAAGATTTAATCGAAGACTAAATCAGTAAACAGTTTTTTAGGTGAAGTTATAAATAACTCAACCAGAAAACTTAAAAAATATAAAAATGATAGAACATTTAGAATTATTTTTCAAGTCAATTTTTGTTGACAATATGGTGTTTGCGGTTTTCTTAGGTATGTGTTCATACTTAGCCGTTTCTAAAAAAGTAGCAACAGCAGTTGGACTTGGAGCAGCAGTAATATTCGTATTAGCTATTACAGTGCCATTAAACTGGTTATTGGATCAATATTTATTACAGCCAGGAGCACTAGCTTGGATAGATGGAAGCGCAAATGGAGAAGGCTTCTCTGGTATGGATTTAGGATTCCTTTCTTTTATTATGTTTATTGCTACTATTGCAACAATGGTACAATTAGTAGAAATTGTTGTAGAGAAGTTTTCTCCATCATTATATAATTCACTTGGTATTTTCTTACCACTAATTGCAGTAAATTGTGCCATTTTGGGTGGTTCGTTATTTATGCAATCTCGTGAAATTGAAACTTTTGGTTTAGCTGTAAATTATGGAGTGTCGTCTGGTATTGGCTGGTTTTTAGCAATTTTAGCAATTGCTTCAATTAGAGAAAAGATAAGATACAGTAATGTGCCAGCGCCTTTAAGAGGTTTAGGAATTACGTTCATAATTACAGGTTTAATGGGAATAGGTTTCTTAAGCTTTGGAGGTATGTTAACTGGTGGAGAAGAAGAAAGCAAAGAAGCTGATAAACAAGCTTTAGAGACTGAGATTCTTAAGCAAGACAAAAATGAGTTAGTCTCTAACACTAAAATAATTAAGTAATATGATTTTAGCAGGAACATTAGGAACAGTTGCAACAACTGTAATAGCCTTTTTACTGATAACATTATTCTTAGTAGGAATACTTTTATTCGTAAAACAAAAATTATCACCATCAGGTCCAGTAAAGATTTTAATTAATGGTGAAAGAGAAATTGAAGTTGCTTCAGGAAGTACTTTATTATCTACATTAGGAGCTCAAAAAATATTTTTACCATCTGCTTGTGGTGGTGGTGGAACTTGTATTCAGTGTGAATGTCATGTTACATCTGGTGGAGGAGAAGCACTTCCAACAGAAACACCACACTTTTCAAGAAAAGAATTAGCTCATGGAGCACGTTTGTCTTGTCAGGTAAAAGTGAAACAAGATATGGAAGTTACAATTCCAGAAGAAATTTTTGGAATAAAAAAATGGGAAGCAGTTGTAGTTTCTAACTATAATGTAGCAACTTTTATTAAAGAGTTCGTGGTAGAGATTCCTGAAGATATGGGGTATAAAGCTGGTGGATATATTCAAATTGAAATTCCAGAATGTACAGTAAACTATTCTGAAATGGACGTTACAGCTCATCCTCAAGATCACCCAGGAGAGCCTAATAAATTTGAGGCAGACTGGGATAAATTTAATCTACGACCATTAGTTATGAAAAATAGTGAATTGGTTGAAAGAGCTTATTCAATGGCCTCTTATCCTGCTGAAGGCAGAAAGATTATGCTTAATGTTCGTGTAGCTACACCACCATTTGATCGCGCTAAAGGCGGATGGATGGATGTAAATCCAGGTGTAGCATCTTCCTATATTTTCAATCTTAAAGAAGGAGATAAGTGTACTATTTCTGGACCTTACGGTGAATTCTTTATTAATGATTCTGATGCAGAAATGTTATATGTAGGTGGAGGAGCTGGTATGGCTCCAATGCGTTCTCATTTATATGAACTGTTTAGAACGTTGAAAACAGGTAGAAAAGTAACATATTGGTATGGTGGACGATCTAAAGCTGAATTATTCTATATCCATTACTTTAGAGCTTTAGAGCAAGATTTTCCAAATTTTAAATTTTATTTAGCCTTATCTGAACCTATGGAGCAAGATAATTGGAAAGTAAAAGAAGATCTTGATTCGCCTGGAGATGGATTTACTGGATTTATACACCAGGTAGTAATTGATCAGTATTTATCTAAGCATGAAACACCAGAAGATTTAGAATTATATTTCTGTGGTCCACCATTAATGAATCAAGCTGTTCAAAAAATGGGAGAAGATTTTGGTATAGCAGATGAGAATATTCGCTTCGATGATTTTGGAGGGTAATTTATGAGTAAAATTATATTCAAACAAAAAAGCAACTTAATAGATTAAGTTGCTTTTTTGTTAAGAACTATTTTCTTTAAAGGATATTATTTTAAATTCTAATAGCTTTATCAATAACACATATGGTGATTCGAGCATATTGTTTTAGAAGTTAATTATCTACTTGAAAATACCAGTACTATTGTTTTTTTTTTTTAATGGATAAAATTATTTTATTCATCTTTTTTCGTACATTTAGCATTAATTAAATTATACTAAAATGAAAAAAATTACTTTTAAAAAATGTCTTTTTTTGTTTGTTTTTCTTTGCTCTGTAACTGCAATAAACGCACAAAAAAATAAAGCATTTGGATTAGATGATTCTGATCATAGAAATTGTGGATTGGAGAAGCACGAGCAAGAAATGCTAAACAACCCTGAATATGCTGCCTCTTTTTATGAAAGACAAGCACTTTTTCAAGAAAAATTACAAGAAATTCATTTGCAAAAAATGAATGGAACTTACCAAAAAAAAGCAACACTTTACATTCCGGTTGCTGTACATTTTGAGGTTGGGACAGAAGCAGATAGAGCTTGTTTAGAAGCTTATGCTCAAACTCAAATTGATGTAATCAATGAAGATTATACATTTACTAATCCTGATGGAGCAAATTGGGCAGCTGCTAGTGCTTTTTACCCTGGTTTAACACCTGGTTCTACGGATGTTAAGTTTTGTATAGCAACTCAGAATCATCCAGCAGGAGCAGATCCTGAAGTTTTAGAAGGTAGTCCTTTAGTAACAATTGGGGCTAATGGTTCTAATTTTCCTGCAGGTTTTCCAGAGACTGATGCAACTTACTCTGGGTATATGAACTTTATAATTAAAGATATAGGAGCTGGTCTTTTAGGTTATTCTCCTTTAGGAGGAAGTATAGCTGCTGGTGGAGCTGTTGTTATGAATACAATATGTTATGGTACTGGTGCTGGTTGTGCTGGGATTGCAACGCCAAATGCACCTTATAATTTAGGTAGAACCGTTACTCATGAATTAGGTCATTTTTATAACCTTAACCATACATTTATTGCTGATGGAGGAACAAATTGTGGTCCAGCAGATGGAGATGGAATTGCTGATACGCCTAAGGTAGCTGGTTCTACATATGGAAATCCTGCAAATGGTTCTGTGCCAGGTTGTGTTGGAGGTGAGTTTTCATTGACTATGAATTATATGGATTATGTTAACGATGCATCAATGTATATGTTTACGCCAGACCAAATGACTGTTGTAGAAGCTTATTTTGCAACTCAAACTTTTGCATCTAACAAGGTAGATTGTTCAGGACCAAACTTTAATATTAATTCTGCTTCTTTAGGAAATTGTGGTGCAGATTCGGCAACTTCAATTGTTAACTTTGCAACAGAAAACGGTTTTACTGAAAACACAACATTTACAGTTACAGGAGTACCAGCTCCGGCAACTTATTCATTCTCTCCAGGAAGTTTAAGTGCGGATGGATCTACAACATTAACTGTTTCTGGGTTATTAGGTGTTACTGAAGGTGTTTATCCAATTACAATAACTGCTACATCAACTTCTATTACTAGAGATATTGGTGTTGATTTAAGTGTTGGTACAAATCCTTGTTCTTCAGTAGCCAATACATTATGGGGAACAAGTACAACTAGAGTTTTATTTGAAGACATAGATAATGTAACTGCAAAACCTGCTGGTTATAATGATTATACAGCTACATTTACAGATGTATATGTTGGAGATACTTACCCTTTATCTGCTAACGTTAATACAGATGGTGACTGGCCTGTAGGAACTGTAGCTTGGATTGACTGGAATCAAAACTGTACATTTGATGCTAATGAAGAATATATACTTGGTGATGCACAAAATGTAGCGAATGATTTAACTAGTTTATCGCCATTAGATGTAACAGTACCGTTAGATGCTGTATTAGGTTCTACGATTATGAGAGTTTCTACTAAATTTAATGCTTATGCTATTCCATGTGATGATAATGGTGCAGATCCAACTGCAGATGTTTTTGATGGTGAAGTTGAAGATTATACTGTTAATGTATTATCTACATTAAGTGTTAATGATAATTCTTTTGAAAATTTAAGCTTATACCCAAATCCTACAAATGGTACATTAAATATAGCGTTTAATACAGCTAAAGATGTTACTATTGGATTATTTGATATTAGAGGTCGTTCAGTTTATTCAAATTCTTTTGAAGTTTCTGGTTCTAGATTCAATCAATCTATAGAACTAGGAAATTTATCTTCTGGAATATATGTTATTAAAATTAAGAGCGGATTAACTTCTGTTACTAAGAAAATTGTAGTTAATTAAAAAAGTTAATTATTTTTATTTTAAAACCCAATACGAAAGTATTGGGTTTTTTTAATTAGATTACTAATGTAATTAAGACTAGAATCTATTGTTATTAAGCTTTTAAAGCTACTTTTTATTAGTTTTATTGCTGTTAATCTATTTAAAAGGGATTTTGTCTGTTTTATTTTGTTTCAACTGTAGTTTGTTTTATTATATTTATACATTTACAATTGAATTATTAATAAAATTTTATTATCATGAAAAAAAATACTTTAAAGATTTTTGCTTTTTGCGTATTTGCTTTTACCTCGATGGTATCAGCACAAAATACTTCAAGTGCTAAAGTCAACAATCAGTCTTTCGAACTGAATGAAACTAGTCAACAAGCATTTAATCAAACAGGTTTCGTTAGATGTGTTTCAGATGAAATGCATAAGCGACGTTTAGAAAGAAATCCAAATTTGCAATCTGATGCGGAATTTGAGGCTTGGTTAGCTCCATTAATTGAAGAGAGAAGAGCTCAAATAGCACTTCAATCAGTAGCTTCAATGCCAGTTGTAAACATTCCTTTAATATTTCATGTTATTTCAGATAACAATGGAGCTGGTGCAGATGAAGTATCTGATGCGTTAATACAAGCGCAAATAGATCAATTAAATATTGATTTTAGTAATCAAGCTGGAGCTATAGGAGGTCCTTGGGATGCTGTTGCTGCAGACGCTGAAATTGTTTTTGTTCCTGCTGCTGTAGATCCAAATGGAGTTCCTTTAGCTGTTCCTGGAGTAAATAGAGTAACTTCATATGGTGCAGGACCTTTCAATACTACAGATTTCGATTTAGGTGATGGAGGTTTAGAGATTAAGCCAAATACAATTTGGGATAGATCTGTGTATGCTAATGTTTGGGTTGCAAATATCGCAGGTGGAATATTAGGTTATGCTCAGTTTCCATCTAATTCAACTTTACCTGGTTTTCCGGCAAATGGAGGTTCAGCATTAAATGATGGAACTGTAATAGGGACTGGGACAGTTGGTTCAGTAGCTATGCCAAGTGGTGCTGCTCCATATGATAAAGGTAGAACATTAACTCATGAAATAGGACACTGGATTGGTTTACGTCATATCTGGGGAGACGGTGGATGCGGAGTTGATGATTTTGTTGCAGATACACCAGATTCTGATGGTAGTAACTTTGGTTGTGCTAATCCAGATAGTTGTGGGAACCCTGATATGGTTCAAAATTATATGGATTACACTGATGATGATTGTATGAATATATTTACAGTTGATCAAGTTTTTAGAATTGCGACTGTATTAGCAAATGCAGATGGAATTTCTGACTTACCAAACTCTACAGCTGGTGTAGCTGGACCTGTTGTTTCTTTTTTAGGAAGTGATCAATCTCAAGCGGAGCAATCAGATTGTTCTTTTACTGATTTAACAATTGATTTAGTAATCGGTGCTGCAGCTACAGGAGGAAATGCAGATGCAACAATTTCTGTAAGTGGTGGAACAGCAACAGATACTGTAGATTTTATGTTAATGAATACTGCTGTTTCTTTTGCTTCTGGTGCTACAACTCCATCTACAAGTATTACTTTAAGAGTATATAATGACAGTGAAGTTGAAGGTGATGAAACAGTTGAATTAACTTTTGCGTTAAATGCTAATGGTGGAGATGCAACAATAGGTAACAGTACTTATACGGTAACAATTAACGATGACGATGTTAATCCTAATACAGGAGGAGCGCCAGTTTCTTTGTTTTCAGACGATTTTGAGTCTGGACTTGGAAATTGGACAGTTACTGGACTTGGAACTGCTAATTTTGCAACAGCTACCAATGCTACATATCCCGATGCTGGCTTCTTTAACTCTGATCAATCTAATACTAGTACTTATGTTTTTGTAAACGATGATGATTGTGATTGTGATATGAGTGAAGAACGTATAGCAATGAATACTAGTGTAGATTTATCAGCTTATACTGAAGCCTATATTACACTCGATTATGCTCACGATAATCAATATGGTGGTGGAGCAGAATATGCTTCTATAGAAGCATCAACAAATAATGGTGGAACTTGGACTCAAGTTGAAGTTTTAGCTCCAGATACTGTTTCAGACAATTCATTAATAACATTCCAAACACCTATAATAGATGTTTCTGCTTATGCAGGTCAGTCTAATGTGCGCTTTTCAGTATTCTATAATGATGGGGCTGGTTGGGTACAAGGTTTAATTTTTGATAATTTTGATTTATATACGCCTGGAGCGAGTGATGTTCAGACAGCTGTTAACGCAGGTGTAACTGAAGATCAGGTTCAGTTATTAGGAAATGGAACAGCAAACACATTTGATACAGGTTCTAGCGATGTAATGTTAGACATTAACATAACAGATGCTTCTAATTATGGATGTACATCAGCTTCAGTAACTAGAGCTGGTACTTCTGGTCAATCTTTTCAAGGTACTATTGCACCTGCGTTAGTTACAGATAAAACATTTACTATTACGCCAACAACAGATAATGTTTCTGGAACGTCTACGTTATCTTTCTATTTTACAGAGGCAGAGTTAGCAGGTTGGGAAGCAATTACTGCAGATAATAGAAACAATTTAAGAATAGGGAAAGATAACGGGTCTACTGTAGTAGATGTTGCTTCAACTATTACTGCTTTTGGTTCTAACTGGAAAGTAACTGGAAACTTTACTACTGGTATTGGAGGAACTTATTATTTTGGTAATATAGCTTTCTTAAGTAATTCAAAATTTTCTTTTGATAATTTTGGGATGTATCCAAATCCTGCTGTAAATGAAGTAACAATCAAGTTTAATACTACTAAAGATGTTTCTGTTGATTTATTTGATATTAATGGACGTTCTGTTTTAAACAATAACTTTAAAACACAAAGTTCGTCTTTCAATCAGAATATTGATATTTCTAATTTAGCAACAGGTGTTTATGTAGTTAAAATTAAGAGTGGAGATAACACACTGTTTAGAAAATTAGTAGTTAACTAATTTTATTAAATAAAATAAAAAAAGCCCAACACTTTTGTGTTGGGCTTTTTTATTATTAATAGAGTTTTTTATTTATCATTTTTCAAAATGTTAATTATGCTAGCTTCAAATAGAGTTTTTGTATTTTTGTAATAATGAGAAAAGTATTAACACCACAGGAATTACATAATTTAGCTATGAATTATGTAGGTAAGGATTTAGAGAAAAGAGGTTTTGAGTTTGTAGCAATTAATAGTAAACTAAAACGCCATCCGCAATTTGTTTGTATAGATAAAAAGAGTCAGTATTATTTTGTAATTGTAAAAGCTGTATTACTTCCAGAAAACCCTAACAACTACGATATGGTTTGGATGGAAACATTTAAAAAACACGCTTTTGAGAAAGAAGCAAAAGTATTATACGCTGGAGTTGGATTATCTAATCCAAAAGGTGAAGGTTTACCCATTTATTTAAATGAAGAATATTTAATGGAATATAATGGGATTCAATATTTAGAACATCAATTAAATTAATATGAAATCTTTTTATTTATCACTTCTAATTGTTGTTTTGTTTTTTTCTTGTGAGTCAAAATCAGAATTAAAAAAACTCTCTGGACCTATTTTTGGAACTAGCTATAATATTCAATATTATACGAATTCAAATCAAGATTTTTCTAAAAGTATAGATAGCCTGTTTTATGTTATAAATAAATCTATGTCTAATTATCAGACTAATTCTATCATCTCTAAGATAAACAGGAATGAAGAGGTTGGAGTAGATTCACATTTTAAAAAAGTATTTAATGCATCTAAAGATGTTTATAGCAAAACCAATGGTTTTTTTGACCCTACAATTGGAGCGTTAGTAAATTACTGGAGTTTCGGGGCTAAAAAAAATGAACATGCCTTAGACAGTCTTAAAATTGATAGTTTAATGCGTTTTGTTGATTTTTCTAAAGTTGATTTAAGTAAGAATTTAATCAGTAAACAAAAAGAAACTTATATAGATTTTAATGCAGTAGCTAAAGGTTATGCTGTAGATGTCGTTTCAGAATTTTTATCTAAAAAAGATTTAGAAAATCATTTAGTTGAAATTGGAGGCGAAATAAGAGTTAAAGGAAAAAATTTAAACAAAAATAAACTCTGGAAAGTTGGAATTCAAGAACCTAATTTTAACGGTGAAACAGACTATAATAAAGCCTTAGCTATTCAGAATGAAGCAATAGCTACATCTGGAACATATCGTAAATTTAAAGTAGATGAAAATGGGAATAGATATGCTCATATTATAAATACAAAAACAGGTTATCCTACTAAAACGAATGTGTTAAGTGTTTCTGTAATTGCACCTAATTGTATGTTGGCAGATGCTTATGCTACAGCTTTTCAGGCTATGGGAATAGAAAAGGTGACTTCGTTTTTAAAGAATCATCCAGAATTGAAAGTGTTTTTTATTTTTGAGAATACTAAGCAAGAGTTAGAAACTATTTCTTTAAACGGGTTTTCTGAATAACAATATTTACTTAACTTAGAAGCTCAGACCTAGCATTTAGAAGTTTTATCATGTGATTTTTACAAGATTAAATGAAATTTGTTATTCTTATAATTAGTTTATGAAACCTACTTTACTATTTGTTATATTTTTATCTTTTTTACAATTGGGCTATTCGCAACAAAAAGAAATTGACAGTCTTGAAAACATACTTTCTTCTATTAAGGTAGATAGCTTAAAGCAACAACAAATAATAAAAATTGCAAAAAAAAATAGAAGAGGTAATCCAGATGTTCAATTGTATTTTATTAAAAAAGCCATTAAAAATAGTGCGTTGACAGTAAATAATGCTTATTTAGCAGATGCTACCAGAGAGTTAGCAATATATTACACCTATGTTCAAAAATTAGATTCTGCATTAATAACTTGTAATAAAGCTATTAAAATATACCAAAAATTAAACGATAACTATAGTGTTTGTTTAGCAAAAAATGATATAGCAAATATTCAAACAAATCAAGGAGATTATCTTAATGCTATAAAAAATTATAAAGAAGTAATTGATTATTTAGAAACTCTTGGTCCAGAAAAAGAATTGAATGTTTTATACACAAAATTAAATATAGGTGGCCTTTATGGAGATATAAAAGAGTCAGAAAAAGCAATAGCTACATTCAAAGAAGTGTACAATAATTCTTTAACTAAGAAAACTAATAGTTTATTAAGTAGTATCTGTATTAATTTGTCTATGGAATACAGAAAAATGGATTCTTTAGATGTAGCTTTAAAATATGCATTAGAAGCAGATAAAATTGAAAAAAGACCTAGAAGTTTAGCAAATTTAAAAGGAAGTTTAGCTAGTATTTATTCTAAAAAAAAGAACTACAAAAAAGCAGATGAATATTATAAACAGTCACTAAAAATATATAAAGATAATCAATTAGAGAATAGCGTTTTTATGACCTATCACAACATTGCATATAATTTTTTAGACTGGAAAAAATATAAGGAAGCAGAACTTTATTTTATGAAATCTAATAAAGCTATGCAAAACGCAGAAGAAACTATTTGGACTCAAAAAGGCTACCAAGGACTTTCTGAATTATATTATGCAAAAAACGATTATAAACGAGCTTTAGAATATTACAAGAAAGAAAGAGAGTTAAACGATTCTTTAACTGGTTTAGAAAAGTTAAAAGCGATTAAAGACTTTGAAGTAAAATACGAAACTGAAAAAACACAAAAGGAAAAAAAATTAGCAGAAAAACAAGTAGTCATAACGCAGCTAGAAAGTCAGAAAAACAGAAACTTATTTTTAGGTTCTTTAGCAATTGCAGGTTTATTATTATTGGCAGTACTGTTTTATTTTAATCGAATAAAAGCTAAAAAGAAAGCCGAATTAATTACATTAGAACTTAAAGAGACACAAAAACGTTTAGCTATAGAAAAACAATATAGAGATTCTGAATTAAAAGCGTTGAAGGCACAAATGAATCCGCATTTTATATTTAATGCATTAAATTCTATTCAGGATTACATTGTTTTAAATCAGAAAAATTTAGCAAGTGATTATTTAGGTAAGTTTGCAGATTTAATACGTAATTATCTTCATTTTAGCGATACAGGTTTTATATCAATCTCAGAAGAAGTTTATAACCTTAATCTATATTTGGAATTAGAGAAATTGCGTTTTGAAGAACAATTACAATATACTTTTCAAGTAGATGAAGCTGCAAATTCTGATACCATAACCATACCTACAATGTTAGTTCAACCTTATATAGAAAATGCTTTAAAACATGGTTTATTGCATAAAAAAGATAATAGATTACTTAATGTTTCAATTTCTAAAATATCCAATAAAATTATAGAGTGCGTTATTGAAGATAATGGTATTGGTAGAGAGAAGTCTAAAGAAATAAATGCAAAACGTCAAGATCAACATAAGTCTTTTGCTTTAAAAGCAACCACAGAACGGTTGGATTTATTAAACTATGGTCGTGAAAAGAAAATAGGTGTACAAATCATAGATTTAAAAGAGGACAACCAACCATCTGGGACAAAAGTAATTTTAAAAATCCCAATCTTAAAATAAGTAATATGAAGGCATTAATTATTGACGATGAAAAAAAGGCTAGACAAGTATTAGCTGTTTTGATAGAAGAAAATTGCCCAAAAATCACTCAAGTTCTTGAAGCAGACAATTTGCTTTCTGGTGTAGATTTAATAAAAAAAGAAGCGCCTAGTATTGTATTTTTAGATATTGAAATGCCAGAACATTCTGGACTAGAAATATTAAATTTTATAAATAAAGAAAATTATAATTTCGAAATTATTTTTACAACAGCTTATAGTGCTTATGCTATACAGGCATTTCAACTTTCAGCTATAGATTACTTATTAAAACCCGTAAGACCAAGTCAGGTAAAAAAAGCGGTAAATAAAGCCATTACATTTTTAAGCAATAACCAAATAAACAAACGCCTTACAGAATTAAAAACAAGTTTACAAAATTCTAACTTTAAAAAAATTGGCTTGCCAAATTCCGAAGGAATAAAATTTGTAGACTTTAACAATATTATTATGCTAGAGGCAGATGGTATGTACACAAATGTATCTACAAAAAATGATGGAGTTATATTGGTAAGTAAACCACTAAAATTCTTTGTAGAATTACTTCAAAAAATTAAAACATTTTATCGTCCGCATCGTTCATATTTAATTAATCTATCTTATATAAAAGAATATATCAAAAAAGATGGTGGTTATATTGTTATGGAAAACAATAAATCAATATCAATATCAAATGATAAAAAAGAAGACTTTTTAACTATAGTGCAAAGTATTTAATCTTTGTTTATGTGTAAGAAAAGAGTTTAGAAACTGAAAGGCTTATTTCAGAAATTAATCACAAAAAAGCGTAAGTTATATAACATCTTTGTTTTTAAAATTAAAAAATATTTAATTATGAAAACAAGATTATTTTTAATACTACTTTTAATGAGTAGTTTTTCTTTTGCTCAAAACTGGTCTCAAGTTGGAACAGCACAATTTACAAATTTTGCAGATTCTGCAGAAATCGCTTTTAATGCTATAAGTGGTCAACCTTATGTAGTGTATCACAATCCTACTAATGATGAGGTTCTTGTAGAAACTTTTAATGGTACAAATTGGGTAAATGTTGGAAGTACAATATCTACACAGGGGCATAATAATTTAGCGATTAAAGTAAATCCAGTTACTCAAGAACCTTGGGTTGCACTAAAAAGAAATGGTTCTGGTAACGGAAGCACAATAGATGTATATAGATATGATGGTACTTCTTGGGTTAGTGAGGCATCAAATCTTTTGTTATTAAGTGGTTTATATACATACGGAATTCAATTGCAATTTAATGATTCTGGAAACGCTAGGGTAGCAGGAGTAAGAGGAGGAAATGCCGGAAGAAAAGCGGTTTTTGCAACCTATGTTTCTACTGGAAATTGGACAGTTATAGACGGTAGAGACGAACCTAATTTAAGGCTAGATCTTACAGATTATGATCATTATTTTTATTCTGAACATTATGGGAGATTTTCAAGTTACCAAGGTTATATTCGTAAACATACAGTTATAAATAACTCAAATGCAGACGAGTTTGTTTTAGGTTACTATCCTTCAAGAACTTTAGAGGTTTCAGGAATTGCAGGTACTAACTATTTTGTGAGTAATGATATTGTGGCGTATAATGCAACTACAAACCCAACTCCTTATCCAGATATTATTTTTGGTAATGGTGATACAAATGTTGCTCAAGCTCAACCATTAAATACACTAAATAATACTAATAATATATTAAAGTTTAGAAAAAGTGTTTCAGACAATAATTTATATTTAATGTTTTCAGACAGTAATGAAAATCTAGTATTTCAAAAATATAGTGTAGGAGGACAAACATGGTCTGTTTTACCATCTATTGGTTTAGTTACATCTACAGCAAATTTCTTTACAACTATGGCAATGAATCCAGTTAATGGAGACATGTATGTAACCTATTTAGATGGTGGTAAAGTTTCTGTGAAACGTTTTTCAATAGAACTTCCACTAACTAAATACTATGTAAATAAAAACATTTCTAGTGGAGATGGAAGTGGAGATTCTTGGGCTAATGCTATGCCTAATTTAACAGATGCACTAAGTCTAGCTGGAACTACAACTACAGATATTTGGGTTGCAGCAGGAACTTATAAGCCATCTTCCTCTGCAAGATCAACTTCGTTTAACTTGTTAGTAGATAACTTACAAGTAATAGGTGGTTTTGATGGAACAGAAACTTCAATATCTCAAAGAAATATAGCTGCTAATCCAACTATCTTATCAGGAGATTTAAATGGGGATGATGCTGGACATGGAACAGGAACAAGAGGTGATAATTCTTATCATGTTTTGCAAATTAATGCTAATAATATTGTGTTAGATGGTCTAAGTATTGAAAAAGGACATGCTAATGGCAGTAGCACAAATGCATACGGAGGTGGTTTGTTGATTTCTTCTACTGCTGAAAATTCAAAATTCAAAAACTGTGAGTTTAATTCTAATTTTGGATTAACAGGTGGTGCTATAAGAGTATATCATAATGTAAATACAAGTACTGTGTTTGAGAATTGTGTTTTTAACGATAATTATAGTAGATATGGAAGTGGACTTTATTTTTTATTAAACAATAACCGTACAGCAACATTAGACTTAGTTAATTGTTTATTTACTAATAACCGTTCTTATGATGTTGATACTTCTAATAAAGGATATACAGGTAGTTCGGTTTGGGCAAGAGCTAATGGTACAGGTTCAAATTTAACAACAACTATAACGAATTGTACATTTGCCAATAATACAGATATTGGTACACAATCAGGTGTAGCAGAGAGAGGCACCTTGTCATTAGCAAGAAGAACAGACGGATCTAGTACGCACAATGCAACCATAAATAATAGTATTTTTTATAATAATGAAGGTGCCGGTGGAATAACAACATTAGCTGTAAATAAAGGACATGTATCGATGCCAAATTTAACAGTTGTTAATAATTCTATAGATGAAGATGCCTTTTCAAATTTAACTTACTTAACCAATACTAGTAATCTAGATCCATTATTTACAGATGTTTTAAATAATGATTTTACTTTACAAACAGGTTCACCTGCAATAGATTCTGGTGATTCTTCATATGTTCCATTAACTTTAATAACAGACTTGTTGGGTAATGCACGTATCCAGAATTCGATTGTAGATATGGGATGTTATGAATCTATATCGTTAGCGATTAATTTAGATATAGATATCTTTTTACAGGGTGCAGCACTAAATCCCAATGCAGGTGAAGAAACTTTAATGAGAGATGATTTACGTGTTGCAGGAATTATACCAACAACAAGTCCTTATTCAGATAATTTAGTCTGTAACTCAAATGTATTTGCCATTACGGGAGATAACGCAATTGTAGATTGGATATGGATAGAATTAAGGGATGCAAATGATAATACAAATGTAATTGAAGGGAAATCGGCTTTACTGCAACGCGATGGAGATGTGGTATCTTTAGATGGGGTTTCATCAGTCGATTTTAATCAGCCATCAAACGATTATTATATAGTTGTAAATCACAGAAATCATTTAGGTATAATGACTCTTAATACGATTGCATTGTCAACAACCTTAACAACAGTGGATTTTATAAATGGAATGACAACTTTTGGAACTAATGCTCAAAAAGATTTAGGATCTGGAACTATGGGATTATGGGCCGGAGATGCTAATGGAGATAATAATTTAAATTATATCGGAACTTTATCTGAAATCCCATCAATAAGTGCTCAGGTTTTTAATGATCCTAATAATACAGTTTTTGGAGGACCGCCAGTAGCAACTTATGCTTCTTCAGGTTATAGTAATGCAGATGTAAATATGGATGGAATAACAAAGTATATCGGAGTCTTTAGCGATGTACCATTTGTGAGTGATAATATTTTCAACAATCCTAGTAATACAGTTTTTGGAGGTCCACCAATTGCAACATACGTTTTTCCTGAACAATTACCTTAAAAATTTTAATGTTAAGGATAGTTGTTTTATAGAGATTTATTTAAGACACACAGGAATAATTTCGCCATTTGCTAAACAGTATTTGGCGATTTGTTCTTTAGTTAAAGTTGAGGTATAATCAACTTCTTCAACTTTAAAACCAATTTTGCGAAGTTTTTCAAAATAATCACGTCCATAAATCCTAACGTGATCATACTGACCAAATATTTTAGCTCGCTCGTCTTTGTCTGTAATAGAGTCGTCTTCAAAAGTAAACTCACGATTTAAGTCTTGTGGGATTTGCAGAATAGCCATTCCACCAGGTTTTAAAATACGATATAACTCATGCATTGCTTTTTTATCATCAGGAATATGTTCTAAAACATGATTACACAATATAATATCATAACTATTAGCCTTAAAAGGTAAGTTACAAATATCTGCTTTTACATCAGCAAGTGGACTTTCTAAGTCGGTTGTAGTATAATTTAAATGTTTTAAGTTCTTAAATCGCTTATAGAAGGCTTGTTCTGGGGCAAAATGTAACACATTTAATTTTGAAGTGTTCGAATTAATTTCAGTTTTAAAAAAATCAGTTTCATTTTGTAAAAACAGCCATAAAAGCCTATGTCTTTCTAAAGATAATGTTGAAGGCGATAACACATTATTGCGTTGATTACCATAGCCATATGGCAGAAAAGTTTTAAAACTCTTTCCGTCTATTGGATCTGTATAGGTTTCTCCTTTTAATAAAAACGCCAAAACAGGACGTACTACATAGCTTAACCTAATAAGAACTGGTCTAGGAATGGTATTTAAAATTAGTTTGAAAATCTTTTTCAAATGGAGCTATAGTTTAATTTGTCTAAACTCATCTTCTTCATTACTTTCAATTCCTAAAGCTTCATAGACATATTTAAATGTCGATAATAATTCTGGTTTACCATTTACAATGGCAACATCATGTTCAAAATGCGCGCTTGGCTTGTTGTCTTTTGTGGTTATAGTCCAACCATCGTTATGTTGTTTTATGTTTTTAGTGCCTAAATTTATCATTGGCTCTATAGCCACAACCATACCTTCAATAAATTTTTTACCTCTACCACGTTTCCCGTAATTAGGCATTTCAGGATCTTCATGCATAACACGTCCAAGTCCATGACCAACTAATTCTCTAACTACACCATAACCATGATCTTCGCAGTATTTTTGAATAGCAAAGCCAACATCTCCAACTCGATTGCCAATTTTAAGTTCACGGATACCTTCGTATAAAGATTGTTTTGTTACATCTAAAAGTTTTTTTGTTTCGGAATCTATTTCTCCAACAGCAAATGTATAGGCATGATCACCATAAAAACCATTTTTTATAGCACCACAATCTATAGATATAATATCTCCTTCTGCTAAAGGTGTATTGTTTGGAATACCATGTACTACTTGTGAGTTAGGACTCATACAAAGTGTATTAGGAAAATCATATAATCCTAAAAAACCAGGAATAGCATCTTGAGACCTTATATAGTCTTCAGCTATTTTATCTAATTGTAAAGTTGTAACACCTGGTTTTACGTATTTTGCAACTTCACCTAGGGTTCTAGATACAACTAAAGCACTTTCGCGCATTAATTCAATTTCTTCTGCTGTTTTAGCTATAATCATATACTTAAAATCTAAAAAATCCTTTTTTCTTTTTTTGTTTTGGCGGCTCTCCGTTGGTTAGTTTTTGATAAATTTCTCCCCAACCTAGAACGCCACCTAAATTTCTGTCATCTATAAATAAATCTGCATTAATTTTCCTGCTTACTTTTCCGTCAAACTCTTCTTCAGGAAAACTCTTGTTTACAGCATAAAACTCTATACCATTCTCTTTGCAAAAATTAACAGCTTCATTTAACTTTTTTCCGTGTCTATAAGTCCACAGAATTAATCTGTGCCCATCGCTTTGTAAACGTTTTAATGTTTCAAAAGCAAATAAACGTTCATTACCAATACCAGGATAACCATCTTCTACAATAGTACCGTCAAAATCTACAGCTATTAAAAGTGAATTGTTAATATTCATAATTATACTAGTGGTTTTTGTGTCATAGCTTTTGGTTGCTCAACGCCAATTAATTTTAATATGGTAGGTGCAATGTCTCCTAAAACACCATTTTTTATGTTCTTTATTTCGTTGTCAATTAAAATAAACGGAACTGGATTTGTGGTATGTGCTGTATTTGGAGAACCATCTGGATTTACCATAGTCTCACAATTGCCATGGTCTGCAATTAAAAGCGTAGTGTAACCACTTAATAAACCTGTTTCAATTACTTTTTTAGCACAAATATCTACTGCTTCGCAAGCTTTTATAGCGGCAGGCATACTACCAGTATGCCCAACCATATCTCCATTTGCAAAATTTAAACACACAAAATCTACATCTCCTTTTTCTAACTCGGGAACTAAACTTTCTGTTAGCTCAAAAGCACTCATTTCTGGTTTTAAATCGTAAGTCGCTACCTTTGGGGAATTTCTTAAAATACGAGATTCTCCTTTAAAAGGTGCTTCTTGTCCACCAGAAAAGAAAAATGTAACATGTGGATATTTTTCAGTTTCGGCAATTCTAATTTGAGTTTTTCCTGCTTTAGAAAGTATTTCGCCTAAAGTATCTTTTAAATTTTCTTTATCAAAGATTACATTAATTCCGTTAAAAGAATCGTCGTAATTTGTCATAGTTACAAAATGCAAATTCAGTTTTTGCATATGCTGTTCTGGGAAATTACCTTGAGATAAAGCATTGGTTAATTCTCGTCCACGATCTGTTCTAAAGTTAAAGAAAATAACTACATCGTCGGCTTTGATTTTAGTTAAAGCTTCTCCTGACGAATTTGTATGAATTAATGGTTTTATAAATTCGTCTGTAACATCTTTATCGTAACTATCTTGAATGCTTTTCGTTAAATTTTGACTTTTTTCACCTGAAGCATTAACTAATGCATCATAAGCCAATTTTACGCGTTCCCATCTATTATCACGATCCATAGCATAATATCTACCTGTAATAGATGCTATTTCTGTGTTTTTATTATCTATGAATTTTTCTAAATCTTGGATGAAATTTTTTCCAGATTTTGGATCTACATCTCGTCCATCTGTAAAAGCGTGAATAAAACTATTTTGTACACCAGAGTTTTCAGCCGCAGTAATTAATCCTTTTAAATGTTCTATATGCGAATGTACGCCTCCATTACTAACTAAACCTAAAAAATGAATGTTCTTATTGTTCTTTTTAATTGCTTTTGCTAAATCTACTATTTTAAAACTTTTTA
>NZ_JBELDZ010000033.1:0-27128 GCF_042094015.1 Aurantibacter sp.
TTATTGTTCTTTTTAGCGTATTCAAAGGCATTTTTTAAAGCAGGTACATCTTTTAGTGTGTTGTTTTTAACAGCTAAGTTAATTTTAACTAAATCCTGATATACGATTCGTCCTGCACCTAAATTCATGTGTCCAACTTCACTATTTCCCATTTGTCCTTCAGGTAAACCTACATGAAGTCCATCGGTTCTAAGTAGAGCGTTTGGATATTTTGTATATAACTCATCTATAAAAGCTGTGTTAGCATTATCTATTGCAGATACTTTTGGGTCAGGAGATTTTCCCCAACCATCAAGAATCATTAATATAATTTTTTTATTCATAGGTGAGATTTGAGTAGCAAAGGTGTTAAAAAGAGAGCTCTAGGTACTGATAGAGTTTCATTATAAACTATTGTATTTCTGCACGATTTCTGTATTTTTTTATTGAAGCGCGTATTTGTTCAATTCTATTATCTGGATCCGGATGCGTACTTTGAAACTCTGGTTGACGATTTGGTCCTGCAGCAGCCTTTAGAATCTCCATAACACCAATCATTTCTTCTGGATTATAGCCTGCTTTTATCATGAAAAGAACACCTAAATCATCGCTTTCTAATTCATCTCCTCTTCCGTTTTTTAATAATTCTCCTTGACCGTATTGTTGAGCTACTTGTCCCATATCAATAGCAGAACTTCCCATTGCAATGGTTTTCCAAAAATTAGCGTTAGTAATACGCTCGTTAGAATGTTTACCAATTACATGCCCAATTTCATGTCCTAAAACACCTGCTAATTGGTCTTGATTTTTTAATTGTGAAAATAACGCGTAAGTTATAAATATTTGCCCACCAGGTAGCGCAAATGCATTAATTGTATTTGGGTCTGCTAATAAGTGAAACTCATATCTATAAGGTGTTTCTTTAACAATACTATTATTAATTAATTTATTCCCAACTTGATCTACTAGCGCTTGAAAGTTTTCGTTTGGGTATAGGCCGCCATGTTGTTGTGCCATTCCCGGAGCACTTTGTAAACCTAAACTAATTTCTTCTTTTGGCGACAATGAAATTGCTTGTGTTCTTTTGGTATAAGGATTTATTTCTTCCTGACTGCATTTTCTAAAAAAAGCAAAGCCTATTACTGCTACAGCAATCAATATTCTTACTTTAAAATTCTTTCCTCTCATAATTTTAATTAAAGCATAAAATTACAAAATATCAATTGTTTTTTTTAGTTTTTGAGTCTAAAACTGTTATGTATATTGTTTTTAGGATTTTTATAACAGCATTATTGTCTAAAACTTAATTATTTTTGTTGAAAAATGACACTTATGAATCTTGAATTTAGGTTTTTATCAATCGATTACATTGACACTATTGTTGATATGGTTTTTTTATTAGATAATGAAGATATTTCTAAATCTGTATTGAAAACACGTTTTAAAGAAATGTTTACTCAGAATTATGAATGTATAGGGATTTATGCTAGTGATAAATTAATTGGAGTTTGCGGCCTTTGGTATATGACAAGACATTATTCTGGTAAAAGTGTAGAAATAGATCACGTTATTATAAACGAAGATTTGAGAGGAAAAGGTTTAGGTAAAAAACTCTTTATTTGGTTAGATAACTATTTGAAAACAAAACAAGTGGAGACTATAGAGTTAAACACTTATACTGGAAATACAGATTCGCATAAATTTTATTATAATGAAGGATTTAAAATTTTAGGATTTCATTTTTTAAAAACATTATAAAATAGTTGTACATATTAAAATAGATGTTATATTTGCAATCGGAAATGCGAGAGTAGCTCAGTTGGTAGAGCGTCAGCCTTCCAAGCTGAATGTCGCCAGTTCGAACCTGGTCTCTCGCTCAAAGCTTCACTAGAAATAGTGAAGCTTTTTTTATGCTCTAAACTTTATTTCTATTTAAAATTTAATTCTAGATTCTGTTTCAATTTCATAAGGCATTTTATCTTTTTCAAATATTCTAGCAGGTAATTTTCCTTTTAATATAATAGAACTATCTTTAACTTCTAACCAGCTTCCTTCTCGTAAACCAATTACAGGTATTTTATTTTGTGTATGGAATTCTTGAATTCTAGTTTCGCGGGTTTCTCCCATATGCTCACTATTTGGATTTGGATCTAAATAATGTGGGTTTATGTTAAAATTAATCAACTTTAACGCCTCAAAACTTGGAGGATAAATAATAGGCATATCGTTTGTTGTCTTTATGTTTTGACCACAAATATTACTTCCTGCGCTAGTACCTAAATATGGTGTTCCATTATTAATAGCTTTTTGTAAAGCTTCAATACAGTTATTAGAATAAAGATTATTTAATAGTACAAAAGTATTTCCTCCGCCAGTAAAAATAGCTTCAGCATCTAAAATGGCTTCTGGTATATTTGTTTTAGTATGTAAGCCTTCGACCTTAATATTAATTGTATTAAAAGCTTCTTGAACTTTAGATGTATAATCATTGTGAGAGATTCCTCCAGGCCTTGCAAAAGGAATAAAAAGTAATGTCTTTACATCTTTAAAAAACGAATTTAACTCAGGTAAAATATAATCTAAGTAGTTACCATTATATAGGGTAGAAGTACTTGCTATTATTAATCTCTTCATAGTATTCATGTTTTTATACAATTAACTAAATTCCTCACATTTAACAAAACATTATTAGGCTTAAATATTATCTTTTAGTGGTTTCATTTTATATTTACTCTATAATTTTAGCTTAACATTACTATTATGAGAATAAAACTTGTACTAATAATTTTTTCCATTTTAAGTTTAATGACATCACTAGCAGCACAGAATAGTGAACGTATTTTAATAAAGGGAAGAGTTAGTGTTGATATTCCAGAAATTGAAGGTGTTACAATATATAACGCCACAACAAAAAAAGGTGTAATTACAGATGCTAAAGGTGAATTTGAAATTGAAGTTACTGTAAACGATAGGTTAGATATATCAGCATTGTTATATCAAAATTTTTCTATTCAGATTTCTAAAGAAGATGTAAAGCAAAGAGAAATTATTATATATCTAATTGAGTCTATTAATACTTTAGATGAGGTTGTTATTTTGCGCTATGGCTTATCTGGTTTTCTTAATAAAGATCTTGAGCAACTTAGAGTTGTTAAACCAGTAACAATGTCTTCTAATTTAGATGATTATACAGATTTAGAAATGGCAGATGATCAATTTAGTAGTGTAGAAAATATAGCAACTAAACAAGGTGTTTATTACAATATGGTAGATGGTAGAGAATTAGTAAAGTTAATCTCTAAACTGTTTACTAAGAATAAAAAGAGTAACTCAAATATTCCAGAAGTAGCTATTACTTTAGAGGATAAATATAATAACAAGTTTTATACAGATAACTTTAAAATCCCACTTGATAAAATTCAAGCTTTTATTGTTTATGTAGAAGATAGCTCATTTAACAATTTGTTATTACTTCCAGAAAACGAAATGGAACTTATAGAATTATTAAACACAAAAAGTCAGCAATTTTTGACTAAAAAACAAAAGTAATGCTCCGAGTCTTCTTCTTTTTATTAATAACCATAACATTTGTTAAAGCTCAGACTATTGAGTTTACAGGAAATGTAGAAGGCGAAGACGATTTAGATCAAATTCACGTAATCAATAAGACCACAAAAGCTTATGGTATTACAAATGTTGCGGGTGATTTTAAAATTTTAGCAAAACTGAACGATACTATCGTGTTTTCTTCAATACTATATCAAAAAAAAGAAATAGTAGTTAATCCAACGGATGTTAAAAATAAACACATAAGCATAAAAATGTTTTCTTTTATTAATGAGTTAGATGAAGTTGTTATAGGAAGAATACTTACAGGAAATATGATGTCCGATATTAAAAATATGGGAAATAAAAAGCAAATTACGTTTGCGGACGTTGGTATTCCTGGTTATACAGGGAAACCATTAACTCAAAGTGAACGTAGATTAAAAGAAGCATCTAGCCTTAATCCGACAGTTGGAGGCGGAATTGGTGGTGGCGGAGTTGGACTACAGCTTAACCCTTTAATAAATGCAATAACAGGAAGAACTAAAGAACTTAAAAATAGGGTAGATATAGAAAATAGACAAAACCTATTAGCAAAAGTAAAACTTAAATTTATAAATACTTTTTTTGAAGAATATCCTTTAATAGAAGCTAAACGAAATGAGTTTTTTTTGTTTTGTTCAGAACATCAAGAATTTATACAAAATTGCTCAGGTAGCGATTTAAAGACACTTCAGTTTTTAGCAAACCAACATAAAGTTTTTTTAGAACGTATAAAACAACAGTAATTAGTATTTTTGGAATGCTTTTTGAAAAATAGAATTTAAACAACACTATGAAACTTTATCAAGTACTATTAGTATTAATTTCAATATTATTTTTGTCGTTTACGTCATTTCATAAATATTATGTAAGTATTACAGAAATAGAATATGTTAAAGAAAAAGAGTCAGTACAAGTTATTACAAGAATTTTTATAGACGATTTTCAGCGTTTATTACAAGAACGTTATGGTGATAATCTAGAATTAGATAACAATCAAGACGAAGCTGTAATTGATCGTTACATTGAAAAGTATCTTAAATCTAGAATTAAGATTAATTTAAACCATGCAAAAAAAGACTTAGTTTTTATTGGAAAAGAATACGATAATGATATTGTGTATTGTTATTTTGAAATAGAAAACATAGAAGAGGTAAATTCATTTGAGATTGAAAATACAACTCTTTTTGATATTTTTCCTGAACAAAAAAATGTAGTTAGAACTAGCATAAACAACAATAATAAAACCTTTGTTTTAATTCCCGAAAACGATAAAGGAATGTTAAACTTCAATTAAAGTCTTAACTATTTCTTAAAATGCATTAAATTCACACATTAATAAAGTAACTAAACCTGTATAATGAAAACACTTAAGTATTTATTACTTTCAGCTTTTTTTGTAACATTCAGTGCATTTGCACAAGAAACAGAAAAAGAGACTGAAAAACCACAAGGTCATACTAATAACAACAAATTCAAGCAGTTGTATGACGAATTTTCAACGCCTAATGTTTACAGAGCTGCTTCTGGAGCTCCAGGACATGAGTATTATCAGCAACAAGCAGATTATAAAATGGACATTGTTTTAGACGATGTTAATTCAAAACTTTTTGGTGAAGAAACTATTACGTATACTAACAACTCTCCAGATGTATTAAAATATTTATGGGTACAGTTAGATCAAAACGTAAGAGCAAAAGATTCTAAATCGCCATTAATTAATGGTGGAGGATTTAATAAAATGGGACAAACTTCTTCATTTGTAAACAGTCATTTAGCTGATGGTTTTGAAGGTGGTTTTAATATTGAGTTTGTAAAAGATGTAAATGGAAAACCATTACCTCATATGATTAATCGCACAATGATGCGTGTAGAGTTGCCAAAGCCTATGGCTTCTGGAGATAAATTCTCTTTTTCAATCAAATGGAATTACCAAATTAACGATTACATTAAACATGGCGGACGTTCTGGTTACGAAAACTTTCCAGAAGAGGATAATAAGTTATATGTTATAGCACAATTCTATCCAAGAATGGCTGTGTATAGCGATATTGAAGGTTGGCAAAATTCTCAATTCTGGGGAAGAGATGAATTTGCTTTACCATTTGGAGATTTTGATGTAAATATTACAACACCAGTAGATCATGTTTTAGACGGAACAGGAGTTTTAACTAACCGTAAAGAAGTGTTTACTAAAGATATGATGAAACGTTACGAAAAGGCAAAAAAATCTTTTGATGAGCCTGTAGTAATTGTATCTCAAAAAGAAGCTGAAAAAGCTGAAAAATCTAAAGCTACTAAAACAAAAACTTGGAAGTTATCTGCAAAGAATGTTCGTGATTTTGGTTTTGCATCTTCTCGTAAATTTATTTACGATATGATGGCTGTTAAAGTTGGTGGAAAAGATATTATGGCGGTTTCTTTATATCCTAAAGAGGGAAATCCATTATGGGAAGCTTGGTCTACAAAAGCAGTAGCAAGTACTTTAAAGTCTTATTCACGTATGACATTTGATTATCCTTACCATAAAGCAATTTCTGTACACGCAAGACAACAAGGAATGGAATATCCAATGATTTGTTGGAACTATGGTCGTCCAGAAAAAGATGGAACGTATTCAGATAGAGTAAAGTACGGAATGATTTCTGTAATTATACATGAAGTTGGACATAACTTTTTCCCAATGATTGTAAATAGCGATGAACGTCAATGGACTTGGATGGACGAAGGTTTAAACACTTTTGTACAGTATGTTGCAGAGCAAGATTTTGGTGAGTGGTATCCAAAAGCATTATCTGCTAAGGATAAAAAATATCCATCTCGTCGTGGTCCTGCAGCTAAAATTGTAAGATATATGGGTGGAGATCAAGATTATATTGCACCAATTATGACTAAAGGTTTAAATACGTATCAATTTGGTAACAATGCTTACGGTAAACCAGCAACTGCATTAAATATTTTAAGAGAAACAGTAATGGGGCGCGAATTGTTCGATTATTCTTTTAGAGAATATGCGCAGCGTTGGATGTTTAAGCATCCTACACCAGAAGATTTCTTTAGAACTATGGAAGATGCTTCTGCATTCGATTTAGACTGGTACTGGAGAGGTTGGTTCTATACTACAGATTATACAGATATTGGAATTAAAGAAGTCGTGTCTTATAAAGTTGGAGAAACATCTCAAGCTTTGAAAGAAGAAACAGCTAAGCGTTATAATATGGAAGTAAAAGACTTACCATCACTTATTGTAATGGAAGAAAACACAGACAATTCAGATAGCAAAAGTCTTTTAGAGTCTTCAAAGTCTTTAAAAGAATATGTAATGGATAATTTTACACCAGAACAACGCAAAGCCTTAAAAAGACCTAAGTATTTCTATAACGTAACATTTAACAAGCCAGGAGGATTAGTGATGCCACTTATTGTAAAATATACTTATGATGATGGTACGTCTAAAACAGAAACTTATCCTGCGCAAATATGGAGACTTAACGATAAAGAAGCTAAAAAAGCAATAGCTTCAGAAAAGAAAATTGTTAGTATTCAGGTAGATCCAGATTTAGAAACTGCAGATGTAGATACTACAAATAACACTTGGCCTAAAGTTGAAACTACAAGTGAATTTGATAAAATGAAGAATAAAAAGAAATAAGCATCTTTTTTAAATAATATAAAAAGGCTTCCAAACTGGAAGCCTTTTTTTTTGTTATAACATTCTTAAACTCTTAATTCAGTAATGCTTTGTATTTGTCTTTATAACCATATAAAATAACCACATTTAAAATTAGTAAGACTAAAGCGCCACCAATTCCTCCTGGATCTAATACTGCGTGAAATAGCACCGCATTAACAGAAATACTCATTAAAATTAGAGACATTAATGCTCCAAACTTATTAAAAACTAAAGCTATTCCTGCTGCAATTTCTACTAGAGCTACTAAAACCATAGTTTTAGAGTTCATTAATGCGCCAAAGTATGCACCTGCATCTGCAGACATTTCTGGCAATGGCATAAAGTTAAAAAACTTGTTAAACCCAAAGAGTAAAACAAAAACACCTAATAAGATTCTTAATACCATAAAGACTTTTGAATTCATAATGTTTTGATTTTTAGTTAGTAAATTAATTTACCTAAAGTTAATCAATTAAAAAATAACATAGAATAAGCCTTAATTTAGTCGCTTACACTTAACCTGTCACCTTTAGAATGACTGCTAAACTCTGGTGCATACATACTTTGTATAGTTGTAATACCATTACTCATTTCTCCAGCATTATTAACTCTTAAATCGTATTCAAACACGTAAATACCTTTTGGTAATACATCAAAAAAGAAATTAGTGCTGGCATCTTTTGTGCTTTCGTAATAACCTAAGCCATCTTGGTATTTATATTGACTTAATACATTAATAGGTTCTAATCCAGCAGCGCGCATATCTTTTAAATGGACAAATTCCATTGTTCTGTCGCTTCGTAACTCTATACGTACTCTAATTAAATCGCCAACCTTTAATTTAGTGTCTTTTTTAATTTCTGTGATCACTTCACCGGTTTTTGTGTTTTTCTTTCTAAAGAGTTGTTTCTTTAATTGTAAAGGTGTTTTTGCTGCCGTAATTGCATCTAAATATTCAAAATATTGCCAGTATAAACTTCCAAAGGTAATACCTTTTTCTTTTTTAGTTAAAGTAACCTCTGCTAATTCTGGTTTAATTTCTGTGCCATTCCAAGCAACTTTATAATAACCAGTTCCTGCTTCGGTTTTAGTGTTTTGTAATTTTCTTTCTGAAATAGCTTGTTTTCCTACTAATACATTTACACTTTCGCTTACACTAAGCCAATCGCTTCCTTGTAATAGAATGGCGTAAATAGCATCTGTAGTAGATTTTGTGGTACTCCATTGGTTGGTTTGCTTGTTCTTTAGTAACCAAACTTTTAGGTTGTCAATGATTTTCGTGTCGTTTTCAATTTCCGAAAAAGCTTCAATAAGTAACGCTTGTGTTTCTATTGGTGCTTTATACCAGTAATACGAATTGGTGTTTTCTTTCCAATACATACCAAGTTCTTCATTTGTAATACTAGTTTCTTTTAATGAATTTAGAATTTTAGTTGAGGTTTTTTTATCTTCATTTCTAAAACTAATTAAAGCCATTAAACCTTTTGCATACAATGGTCTTTTTAGCCAGTATTTTTTAATCTGACCTAAATAATAATCCTTAATTTTTTCGACTTTATTGGACGATTTTATTTCAGGGAAAAAGCTTCGCATATATAAATAATGCAATTGCGTCATACTTAAATGATCTTTGGATAAATCGACTTTTGGGTTATAACGTTTTAAATCTTCGTATTCTTTTACGAACTGCGTATCTAAATACGGAATGGCTTTTTGAATGATATTTTTCTTAGCATTTTCTACTGAATTTTGTGAAACACCAAGTTTATTTAAGTGTCCAAAACCTGTAATTATATGTTGTGTAATGTATCTGTTTGCTCTATAATCTCCAAACCAAGACCAAGCTCCAGAAGTCATTTGATTGGTTTTTAATTTGTTAATAGAAGCTTCTAACTCTTGCTTCATTTTATTTAAATCGAACAATAGTGCAATACGTTTTTTCTGTTCTGTTTCGCTTTGTGCATCACGTAACCAAGGTGTTTCTTCTATTAAAATAGATTTTAATTCTTGGTTTTTTTCAAGGTTGGATAATAAAGCATCGCTATTTTTCCATTGCTTAAAAACGTCTTGAATTCTTGGATTAGAATTAGCAATATGAGAAGCCAATGCATTAGCATAATAGCGACTAAAGGTTTGTTCGTTACATTCATATGGATATTCCATTAAATACGGCAAGGCTTGTACCGCATACCAAGCAGGATTACTTGTAATTTCTAAACTTAATTTATGATGTTGTAAGGTTTTACTCGTGTTGTTTTTAAGTTTATCTAAAGTAAATGTTTTTGTTTCTCCTGTTTTTATGTGCATTGGTAAACTTTCTGTAACCAACATACGGTTACTTAAAACAGGTAATACATTTTGTTCGCCATCGCTAAATTGATTTGTTTTAGCTATTATTTTGTATTGAACAGCTTGTACGGTTTTTGGAATAGTTAATTCCCAAGACACATTAGTATTTCCATTAGCAGAAACTTCAAATGATCTATCTGTTAAATCAGAAGGTAATGTGTAGTTTCTTCCTAATTCACCATTAATAATATTTATAGATTTCCCAGAAAGTGCATCTGTTAATTCTAATCTTGCTTGTCCGTTTAATGTTTTGTCTGTAAGATTTGCAATTTTACTACTTATAGTAATTATATCGCCTTCGCGTAAAAAACGTGGCGCATTTGGTAATATCATTAACTCTTTTTGGGTAACTGCCGTTAAGGTTTTTTTATCGAATTCTCCTTTTTTATTATGTGCTAATAAGTTTATGTTCCATTTGGTTAAAGCTTCTGGAGTTGTAAAGTTGAAACTTATTTCGCCAGCTTCATTAGTCGTTAACTTAGGAAAGAAAAAAGCGGTTTCTTGTAAGTTTTTACGGATTGAAACTTGTGTAAAATCGGGTTTTTCTAAATCAAAACTAATTTTCCCAGGTAAGTTACGTGCAACAATTTTTCCATTTGGTAAAGTATCATAAACTATTTCATCAGTAGTAATAATTTTTACTGTACCATCTTCGTTTAAAGCATTTTTAGTGTACGTATCTCCTCTGTAATATCTTGAAGATTGAGTGTCTCCATCTCTAAAATTTTTGTTCTCTTTTCTATCAAAATTAGTTCTTAGATATGTTTCGTTTTCAGAATCATCATAACTATCTCTCATATAGTTTTGATATCGATTAATATTAACATTTAGACTCAAGCCAAACCAGTTAAATGTGTCAAAATATTGAGAACTGTAATCGTAACTATGTTTATATTTCTGATAAACCCTAAAACTTTCTGTTCCAAAACTATGGTTGGCATTATAACGGTAATAACTTCTGTAAGTCTGTGGTTGAAATGGATTAAATTGCCAATTATGTGGCTTAAATTGATCTAGAGACGCATCATACATACTGGCTAATAATTCTGCAGAAACTTTTTCTTTATTATCGCCTTTAATTTTAAAAGACCAAGTTTCGTCTGTTCCGGGTTGTAACTTATCTCTAAATGTTAGTGTTTCAATGTCTAGTTTTGAGATTGGATAAGGCACATTTATTTGCACTTGTCCTGACATAAAACTATTGGCAAATGCATAACTGTAATGCACTACAAATCCGCCTAAATCTTCTTTAGAAATTGGTAGTGTTATGTTTTTTGTGTTTTTATTTAAAGTAATTATTTTGCTGTTTACAATGTTGTGGTTTTTCTCAATAGTTAGGCTAACTACTAAATTATTGCTCGCAGTTGCTAAACTAATTTCTGCGGTATCATTTACATCGTAACTTGTTTTATCTGTTTTAATTTGAAATAATTGGTTGTCTGCTAATATTTCATCTTTATTGGAATAAACCGTAAAATTAGCTTCGTCTTTTATGGCTTGGCCAAAATTATCCTTACTAGTTAAAATAGCCACATATTTGCCCGATTTCCATTTCTTTAAGTTGCCTAAAGCAACTGATTTTTCTTTTTGGGTATTAAAATCTTCGGTTAAAACTAAATCGCCTTTGGCCCAATTTTGAATATCATTTTCATTTTTATAAGCTTCGTGTGGAAAAAGCGTTTTAAAATCGGCTTCAGACCAATTTTTATAATCTGGAGCTTGCCAAGGTCTTGGTCTTAAAACGGTTTTTGGTGCGTTTAATTTATAGATGTTTAGTTGACCTTTAGCAGGCACAAATTCACCATTTAAGTTTTTTGTCTCTATACTTAGCGTTTGCTTTTTATTGGTTTTATCTATTAAATCTGCGATAGATATGTCTGCTAAAAGTGTATGGTAACCAACCTTTACAGTTGTAGTCGCACTTCTGGTTTCACCATTTATGTCTGTAACATCTGCGGTAACTTTATACGTGAAAATTGGCAGGTTTTTTTTGTTCGCTTTTTCGTCTGGAATAGCTTTAAAAGTAATGTCAAATTCGCCTTTTTCGTTAGTTGTGGTTTCTCCAAATGTAATTTCTTGTGCTTGTGTATTCTGGAAAGGTCTACCCCACATATACCAACGCGGATAATTAACTTCGCGTTTTACTTTGTAGCTTACTTTTGCATCTGTAATATTAGAGCCAGCAAATGCTTTTGCTAATCCTTTTACGGTTACGCTATCGTTTACTTTAAAAGTTTCTGTTACTGGATTAAATGTGGTTTCAAACTTTGGACGTTTATATTCTTCAACAGAAAAATAATGATTTGTTTTTAAGTTTAACCCAGATTTTGAATCGATTTCTATATAATATTGACCATTTAAGCCATTGTTTGGTAAAATAAATTCGCCAGAAACACTTCCAAAATCATTGGTTTGTAATTCTAATGTATTTATTTTTTCATTATTGGTGTTATAAAGTGTTACTTCAAATAACTCGTTTGGAACAACTTCAGACTTTAAGTCTTCGGTTTTTAAGGCAATAGCTTTAAAATAAACGGTTTGACTTGGTCTGTAAATACTTCTATCTGTAAAAATAAAACTTTGATAAACTGTATTGTCTTTGTTGTTATGTCTGTTGTAATGATTTATATATGATTTCGCAAAATAGGCAGCTTGGTTGTTGCAACTAATTTCAGCTTCAAAAGAACTTCGGTTTTGAGATGCTTTTTTAAAACGAATAAAACCTTTATCATTAGTTGTTAGCTTTTGAATTTTTACTTTATAATCTCTATACTTAAACGACAATTTAACCTCTGCATTTGCAATTGGTTTTCCGTTGTTTCTATCTATAAATTGTAATTGTTTTTGGTCTACATCTTCAGATTCTACCATTGCAATATCTGTAACTTGTAATGTCGTAGTTGCCCAAATGTTTTCAGATTTTACGGTAATTAAATATAAACCTGAATTTTGCTGAGGTAATAACAGTTCTGTACTGTGATTTTGGTAATCGTTTTCGTTTTTTAAATTAGCTGTCCACGTTTTGTCTGCTTTTAGCTTTTTTATCAGACTTAACTTAGCCGTTTCATTATACGTTTTGTTAATGTTGTCAAATTGTTTTTTACTTAATTTATATGAAGTAAATTCTACACTATTTAAGTTCTTATAACGAACTAAAATCTTTTCGTTTTGATTAGGCCTTAAATTAGATTCGGTTGTAATTTGTAATTGCGATTTTAAAATTTGAGTTTTAATGGTTTCACATTTTTCTGCACCACTACTTTTTGGATATATACTTATTGTTTTTTTACAAAGTTCCAGAGCTTCTTTTAATTTCCATTGTTTTTTTGGTGTGTTCGGATTGTATTGTAAACCTTGATTGTAATATATATATGCAATTTCGTAATTATATAACACTTCAACTTTATTTTCTTTAGTAGATTTTGCTTCGGATTTATAAGTGTTTAGTAATAAATCGTGTTTGTTTTCTATGACAGAATTTTGATTTACAAAATGTAATCGATCTATATTAACTTTTGCTAAGGCTAAAGATTTTGGATTTTTAAGATGAAAATGAATTAAATCTTGGTAAATACTTAATGCGTGATATTGAAGCGCTAAATCGTCTGTAGATTCTAATTTAAGTTTAGCAAATTCTGAAGCTTCAGATAAATAACTATCATTTTGTAAAATAAAAGTTTCTGCTGGTTTTGTAATTCTGTTTTCCGATGTTTTATAGAATTCTAAAGCGTTATGATTTAGTAAATCAAAAACTGTTGGTCTATAAGTTTTTGAGTTTTCTTGTGTAGTTAACAATATTTCAAAATCTCTAATTGGTGTTTGTTGTAAAACCAATTTATTCTCTAATGATTCTTGAAACTGACAATGGATATCTTCGAATAAAGTTTCTAAATCCCAAGTCCTAAAATCGGTTTCATCTACCTTTTCTGATGTTTTTGTACGGTTGTAAAATTTCCATCTATTTTGTCGGAAGTATTGCCAATATAAGGTAGCTAACATGTTTTGAAGCACATTTTTTTCTGGCGATCGACTTTTAGAAATAGCTAATTTAAAATCGGTAATCACTTTAATTTGTGCGTTTTCTTCTAAAGTTAAAGCAAACTTACTTTTAAACAATAGCGTTTTTATAAGTTGTTTTTGGTTGCTGTCTTTTTTTGCTAAAACTTCAATTTCTGTGACTGTTTTAAGTGCAGATTTTGGTAAGCCTTCAACCTCAAAAGCTTCAACTTTTTTCCACAATTTTGAATAGTCATTGTTTTGTGCCTGACTAATCATAATGCAAAAAAATACGGTTAGAAATGTAATTGTTGCTTTCATAAGTTGATATTTTATATAAAGTTAGCCCAAAAATCCTCTTAAAAAAGACGAAATGAGTAAAACTAACGTTTGGTTGTGTAAAGTGGTTCAATTTTAAAGTAAATAAGATTAACTAAATGTAAACAATAATTGTTCCAAGAGATTGTTACATTTGTATTGTTAAGCTAAATATATGCGTTTTTTTATTATCTGTTTTTTAATTTTTTCAACTGCATTCTCACAAAATAACGTAGAGAAAGCAAAACAATTGTTAGCGGATAAATCTTTTTATAAAGCAGAACAATTATTAAAAGAAGAAATAAAAACGCACCCAAATAATTTAGAGGTTATAGAATTACTTGGCGATGCTTATGGACATCAAAAAAAATGGGATAATGCTATTATACATTATAAAAAATTAAAAGAGCAAAAACCTAAGGTTGCTAATTACCATTATAAATTTGGTGGTGCTATGGGAATGAAAGCTTTAGTAGTTAATAAATTTGCAGCGTTAGGTTTAATAGGTGATGTAAAAGACGCCTTTTTAACGGCTGCAAAATTAGATCCAAAACATATAGATACGCGTTGGGCTTTGGTAGAATTGTATATGCAATTACCGGGAATTATTGGCGGAAGTAAAAGTAAATCTTTTAAATACGCAAACGAGTTACAAGCTCTAAGTAAGGTTGATGGCTATTTAGCAAAAGGTTATATTTATGAGTATGATGACGAGCCAGAATTAGCTGAAAAATATTATTTGTTAGCTATAAAAGAAGGCGGATCTTTAACCTGTTTTGATAAGCTAACCAATTTATACGAAGACCAGAATCAACCAGAAAAAGCAGTTGCAAATCTTGAAGCTGCCAATGTAAAACATAAAAGAAATGCTATGCATTACCAAATTGGGAAAGTATGTGCAGAATACAATGTACAAGTAGATAAGGGAGAAAAGTGTTTGCTTATTTATTTAGAGAATTATTCTGCAAAAGATGGCGTTCCTAAAGCTTGGGCAAATTACAGATTAGCACAGATTTATAAACATAAAAAAGCTAAATCTAATGCTTTAAAACACATAGATTTAGCTATTTTACAATTGCCTAAAATTAAAGTTTTTAAAGAAGAACGAAAAGAAATTCTGACTCTTTAAAATACGAATTAATATTATTCTTTTTTAAGCAACTCGTTTAAACGTGTTTTTTTCTCCTCAATTTTTGTTTCGTTTTTAGATATTTTTTCTTTTACATTTTTAAGTTTTTCTTCGGCTTTTTTTATGGCATTTTCTCTTGCTAAAAGCACTTCTTCAGACAATTCTCCTTTTTCTTTAGCAGCTTCTAAACGTAATTTAGCAGCTTCAATTCTTGAATTCCCTTTAGCTATAGCCATTTTGTTTTTTTCAAGACGATCTTTACTTTTTTTAATTTTGTTTTTAGCCATTTCAGCTCTATTCTTCCCAAAATCTTTACCTTTTAAATCGCCTTTGTTCTTTCCATAAGCATGACCTTTTTTGTCATCATCGCCATCATCGCCATCATCGCCATCATCGTGATCATTGTCTTTGTTTTCTTTTTTATCATGATGTTTTTCATCTTTTAAAGCTTTTATGTCTTTTTTTCTTGCTTCTTTTAACTCTTGTATTTTTGCTGAAATTTCAGTTTTTTCTTCTTCCGAAGCATCTTTCATCTGCTCTTTTAGAGCTTTCATTTCCTCTTTAGTCTCTTTAGATTTAGCTTTTATAGCTTTGCCCAAGTTCTTTTTTTCTTTTGAAATTTTTTCTTTGGCCTGCTCAGATTTTCCTTTGTTTTGAGCTAATATAGCTTGTGGGCTAAAAGCAAATAATAACCCAGTAAGTATTAAAATAATTTTTAAATGTTTCATAATAAAATGGTTTTTTAGTTATCTAATTCGTTTAAAGCGTCTTCTAATTCTTTAACCTCATTGTCTAATTCGGTTGACATTTGTTCAATTTCAGCATCTATTTGTTCAACCTCTTCATTAATTATTTTAGCTTTTTCTTCAGCTTCTTTAGTGTCTTTACATGATACAGAGCCAATTAATAGTAGTGCTATAAAAATTCGCATTATAGTTTTCATTGTTTTAAATTTAAAGTTAATACGTTTAAAGGTACAACTTATTTTATCTTACTTTAAAATTTAGAATACTTAATAATATTCTAATATAATTTTTTCGAAAAATTAGGCTTAATAAACTATATTTGATTTTATCTTCAAAACATTATAATGAACGTACATTTTATAGCTATAGGCGGAAGCGCAATGCATAACTTAGCATTAGCATTACACTTAAAAGGTTACCAAGTTACTGGTAGCGACGACACTATTTTTGAACCGTCTAAATCGCGTTTAGAAAAGCATAATTTATTACCAGAAGCGTTTGGTTGGTTTCCAGAAAAAATCACAACCAATTTAGATGCTATTGTTCTTGGAATGCACGCAAAAGAAGATAATCCTGAATTGTTAAAAGCGCAGGAATTAGGTTTAAAAATCTATAGTTATCCTGAGTTTTTGTACGAGCAATCTAAAAATAAAACACGCGTTGTAATTGGTGGATCTCACGGAAAAACAACCATTACATCTATGATTTTGCACGTTATGCATTATCATGATAGAGATGTAGATTATATGGTTGGCGCACAATTAGAAGGTTTTGATGTTATGGTGAAACTGACAGAAGACAACGATTTTATTGTTCTTGAAGGCGATGAATATTTAAGTTCTCCAATAGATAGACGACCAAAATTTCATTTATACAAACCAAATATTGCTCTGTTAAGCGGAATAGCATGGGACCATATTAATGTATTTCCAACTATTGAAAATTACGAAGAACAATTCAGCATTTTTGTAGATAGCATTGTAAAAGGCGGAAGCATAAATTATAACGAAGAAGATGAAGCTGTAAAACGCGTTGTAGAAGCCAGTGAAAATCCTATTCGTAAAATAGCCTACAAAACACCAGAATATACCGTAGAAAATGGCGAAACACTTTTAGAAACGCCAGAAGGACCAATGCCAATAGAAGTTTTTGGAAAACATAACTTAAATAACTTAGCAGGAGCAAAGTGGATTTGCCAACATATGGGAATTGACGAAGACGATTTCTACGAAGCTATTTCTACGTTTAAAGGAGCAAGTAAACGTTTAGAGAAAATTGCCGAAAGCGCTACAAGTGTTGCTTACAAGGATTTTGCACATTCGCCAAGTAAAGTAGAAGCAACTACAAATGCAGTAAAAGAGCAATACCAAGATAGAACTTTAGTAGCTTGTTTAGAATTACATACGTATAGCAGCTTAAATGCCGAGTTTTTAAAGGAATATAAAGGCGCTTTAAATGCTGCAGATGTTGCTGTTGTTTTTTATTCTCCGCACGCAGTAGAAATTAAAAAATTAGATAAAGTTTCCGAACAACAAATTGCAGAGGCTTTTAAACGCGACGATTTAATTATTTACACCAATCCAGAAGATTTTAAAGCGTACTTGTTTGACCAAGATTATACTAATAAAGCCTTGCTTTTAATGAGTTCTGGTAATTATGGTGGCTTAGATTTTAATGAAGTTAAAGGTTTGGTTGGGTGAAATTTCGTTTAACGGTTAGTATAAAGTGCGTTTCAATGCAGTTTAGGCTTTGTTAGCAGTAGTATGCTATCACCCACATCCATATTCTACAAATATTTTATTATCTCTTGTAAGAATTTCTAAGCTACAACTACTATAATCATAAAATTCATCATCACCATCAAGATGGTGCCATCCTTCTTGGCCTCCCGTGTAACCTGCTTTATCCTTATCATATAACTTAGGAAGTAGTATTTTAATAACTCTATTTACCTCTTTAAAGCTATAATTACCAAATTCTATTATTGTAGTCTGGGTATAGCTATCGCATCCAAAATCGTCTTCCTGTATTATATTGTTGTTATAAACCGTACGAAAGCCACAATCAACAGGCCCTGCAGGGTACTCAGGATTATTAACATCTGTACGTCTCGTTACTTTTTTTGGTTCAACAATGAAGAAATATGTTTCGAGGTATTTATCAATAACATAATCTGCATTGATCATTCTAACTTTGTCTAAGCTGTACATAAACTTAGAATCAGGTGTTGGTAATATGGAGTCTGAGGTACTTTCCTCAGAAGTAATTTGTACATTATTTAAATTGGCACTGGGTTCTTCCTCTTCTGTTCTAATCCAATAATAAGATTTTAATTCTAAGGCTCGTGTTCTAACAATTCTCATATTTCTCTGAGCTCGTATATGAGAGTACATGGTGCCTTGAATGGCATGTATACTGCTTGAAAGCTTGTATTCCAAATTTCTATATTTTACCCATTGATCTTGCGCTTGCTTTAGGTCATTTTGTGCATTCTTGCCAAGTGCTCTCATAAGGCCATTGTAATACTTAATTACCTCTTTGTTCCATTCTTCGCTAACCTCAATTGCACAATTCAAAGCACCGAAATCACCAAGTTTTTTACTACAACATTCTTTATAGACATCATCTAAGTAATGTTCATTCTGATTAACTTGAGAGAAGGCCACATTAAAGACAAGGATTGCTGTAAGAAGTGTTATAATATTTTTCATGAAATTCGATTAATATTACTGCTAACAGGATGATATGAAATCGTTATAATGTTTTATATCAGCAGTTAAACGAAGTTAGCTTAAAAAATTGACAAAGTCAAGTTTCTTATTTATATGCTTAGTAGTCGAGAATTAAAAACAATTAGTTACAACCAACAATAAAATAGCAATCAATGCAGGTAAAGCTTGAACAAAAAATATTTTTTTAGCAGCAGTTAAAGCGCCGTAAATTCCAGCAATAGCAACACAACTTAAAAAGAATAGCGCCACATTAAAATGCCATTCAGTATTAGTAATACAAACAGACCAAATTAATCCTGCAGATAAAAAACCATTATATAAACCTTGGTTTGCTGCTAAGGCTTTTGTTGGTGTAAATAAGTCTTTTGGAAACTGTTTAAATATTTTTGGACCTTTAGTTTCCCAAGCAAACATTTCGAAATATAAAAAGTAAAGGTGCAATGCTGCAATACATAGTATAATGGCGTTTATTAAAATAGACATAGTTTTATTAATGTGTTAGTTAGTGGGTTTCGTCATCTCCAATTTCGTCAAATTTTTCAAAACGTTCAAAATCCCGTTTGTAATCATAGATTTCTGCATCTAATTTAGTGATTTCATTTTTTAAAGTTTTGGTCCTAACATAGTATTCAATTTTAAACATAAAATGAACCAAAAAAGCTAAAACAATAAAACCAATAAAGAGTTGTAATCCAAGATTTATTGCAAACATAGGATCGTATTTTTCGGGAAAATGTATACGTCTTTTATCCGATAAATGTATGATTGTTGGAATAACCATAGCCATAGAAAGTGCTGTGTATAATATTGATATTTTGTGATTAAGAATAAAATTACTCACAAATTGCGCTTTATGTAATTTGTCTTCTAAATAGTCTAAGCGTTCTTGTTTTTCTTCAATCATTAATTTGTGTTTTCTTCTTTACCAATTTCTTCAAATTTTTCAAAACGTTTAAAATCTCTTTTTTGCTTTTCTATAATATCAAGAATAAGTTGTTTTTCTTTAATAAGTAGTTTTAAATTATACTGAGTTTTAAAGTGAGAAACACTATAATTTATTGCAATTAATCCAATAACACTAAACGTTCCTATTGTTATGTTTTGGTAAACAGTTGTTTTTGAAATATTTGTACTAAGAAAATAATTTATAATTACTATACTTATTACTATAAGCACAATTTTGGCAATTACACCTGTCACCTTTTTAATACTCTTTTTATAAAGGTGTAATTGCTCAATTTGATAATTTAATCTATTTAAGCGTTGCTCTTGGTATTGGGTCATAAAGTTGTTGGCTTATACTATTAGTAAGCAAATAGTTAGAAATGTTACAATAGAAGACTAAAGTAAGATAAATTAATTCGAAACTATTTCAGATTAAAAAAAATGATTAACTTTAGAAGATGCAGGATAAAAATTCGTCTTTTTCAATTAAAGATTGGTCAGAAAACGATAAACCAAGAGAAAAACTTTTAAATAAAGGAAAATCTACTTTAAGTGATGCTGAATTAGTAGCTATTTTAATTGGTTCTGGAAACAGACAAGAAAGCGCTGTGGCTTTATGTAAACGAATATTGGCTAGTGTTAATAATAATTTGAATGCTTTAGGTAAACTATCGGTTTCTGAATTAATGACATTTAAAGGCATTGGAGAAGCTAAAGCTATAAGTATTGTGGCAGCTTTAGAATTAGGGCGACGACGTAGAGTAGAGGAAGCAGTAGTTTTAAATAAAATAACGTCTAGTAAATCTGTTTTTGAATTAATGCAACCTATTATTGGCGAGTTACCTCACGAAGAATTTTGGATTTTGTACCTAAACAATTCCAATAAAATTTTACAAAAAACACAAATAAGTAAAGGTAGTATTACCGGAACTCTAGTAGATAATAGATTAATATTAAAAGAAGCTTTACAGTTAAATGCAGTAGCTTTAATTTTAGCACATAATCATCCATCTGGTACTTTAAAACCTAGCGAATCAGATAAACAAATTACCCAAAAACTTAAAATTGCAGCTCAAAGCCTTGATGTTAAAGTTTTGGATCATTTAATAATTACAGAAACGGCTTATTTTAGTTTTGCAGATGAGGCTTTACTTTAGTTTAAATAATTACTTTTACTTCCAGAATAAAGAACTACTATGTTATTAGTCTATACGCCACAAATTACGCCAAGAGTAAAATATACTTTTAAGCAAGTATGTACGCGTATTTTAGGCATTTCTGTTAGTTTTACGTCTACAATAGAAGACTTTATTGCGCATGATAGTTTAAAAATGTCTTACGCAAAGCAACCTTTGGGTAATGAGTTTTTTGTGCGTTCGCACGATTTGTTATTTGAAAATGGACTTAACGATTTAGAGTTTAAGGTTTATAAATGGGAAGACACCAAATGCTTTTTTATAAATGGAGAATTAAGTCATTTACCATTTGATATTTTCTCTGCAACGTTTTATTTGTTGTCTAGATACGAAGAGTATTTACCACACGTAAAAGATGAATATGGTCGTTTTATGGCAACGGAAAGTTTAGCTTTTCAAAATGATTTTTTACATCAGCCGGTAGTAGATATTTGGGCAAATAGGTTTAAAAAAGCTTTACAAGAAAAATTTCCAGATTTTGAATTTCAAGAGAAAACATATAAAGTAAAACCTGTAATAGATGTTCCTTTAGCGTTTAAGCATAAACATATCGGTTTTTTTAATTCGTTAACAGGATTTGTAAAAGATATTCTAAATTTTAAAATTAAGGATGTTTATCTTAGAATTTCTGTGCTTTTAGGGTTTAAAAGGGATAGTTACAATACTTATAAATACATTATAAATCGTCAAAAAAAATCGAAATCAAAATTCTTGTTTTTCTTTCTAGTAGGCGATTATTCTTCGCATGATAAAACCATAAGTGTTCAAAATCAGTATTACGTTTCATTAATAAAACATATAAGCGATTATTGCTCTATTGGATTAAAAACGTCTTATGAAGCATTAAGTTCTATTTCAGAATTAAAGAAAGAGAAAAAACGCTTAGAATTAATTACGAATAAAAATATAATAGGATCTAGACAATCGTTCTCTAAGGTTAATTTACCGGAAGCTTATAGGAATTTAGTCGAGTTAGAAATTCCAGAAGATTATACAATGGGATATATAGATTATTTAGGTTTTAGAGCAGGAACTTGTTCACCTTTTCTTTTTTATGATTTAGATTTCGAAATACAAACACCTTTAAAAATTAACAGCTACCAAATGCTAGATTATGCGTTGTTAAAAACTAATTCTTTATTAGATAAGCAGCAAAAAGTGGCACAATTAGTGAATGAAATTAAAAAAGTAAATGGAACTTTTATTCCGGTTTTTCATAATTATACGTTTTCAGACGAGTTGCAATGGATTCATTTTAAAAGCCTTTTTAAACAAATAATAAATGACTAAAAACACTATAACCGATGTGTTTTTTGATTTAGATCATACACTTTGGGATTTCGATAAAAACTCTAAGCTAACTTTTAAATATATTTTTGAAAAGCACAAGGTTCAAATAAATTTAGACGATTTTATTAAAATATATGAACCAACAAATCTTAAATTTTGGAAACTTTTTAGGGAAGAGAAAATTTCTAAAAAAGATTTGCGTTACCGTAGATTAAAAGAAGTTTTAGAAGGTGTAAATTATTTTGCGTCAGATAATTTGATTCATCAGTTATCAGAAGATTATATAACATATTTGTCTGATAACAACTACTTGTTTGATGGTACATTAGATATTTTAGAATATTTAAAACCTAATTATAATTTGCATATTATAACCAATGGATTTAGTAATGTACAAGATAATAAAATGAATAAATCTGGCTTAGCTCCATATTTTAAAACCTTAACAGATGCAGAAACTGTTGGTGTTAAAAAACCTAATCCAGATATTTTTAATTATGCTATCAATAAAGCAAATACTAAAGTTGAAAATAGTATTATGATTGGAGATAGTTTAGAAGCAGATATAGAAGGCGCTTTAAATATAGGACTAAAAGCCATATATTTCAATCCTAAAAAAGAAAGTACTTTACCTAATATTATAACAATAGATCAATTATTACAACTAAAAAAACATTTATAATGAAGAATATCTTACTAGTGATTTGTCTTTTTTTAACGACAAGTATTTATGCACAAAACGTTAATAAATATAAATATGTTTTAGTCCCAGAAAAGTTTGAATTTTTAAAAGAAGCAGATCAATACAGACTAAATGGTTTAACTAATTTCCTACTAAAGAAAAATGGATTCAATTCATATCTTGGAAAAAAAGATGTGCCAGAAGAAGCCTTAAATAATAACTGTATAAATCTTTTTGCGGATGTAGTTAAAGAGTCTAATATGTTTAAAACTAAGGTCGCACTACAATTAAAAGATTGTAGAGGTGAAGTTGTTTATACATCGCCATTTGGTGCATCTAGATCTAAAAGTTATAAAGTGGCTTATAATGAAGCTTTAAGAGCTGCAGCAGAACACTTATCTACTTTGAATTACAAATATGATGAGTCTGAAACTATATCAGATAAAGAGCAAAATAGCATTGAAAAAATTACTGAAACTATTGTAAATGATTCTACAATAATAACCACAACAACTACCAAAATAATTAAAGAAGTTTCTATTCCTGAAAATGAGGAAAAAGTAGTACTAAATAAAGTTGTTGAAGAAAAAATTCTAAAAACTAAAGAGGAAGAAGGAAAGTTGCCAACTAAATTTTATGCTAAGAAAAGACAAAAAATTGGTTGGGAAGATTATAATATTGTAGATGAAAATGGTGTGCTATATTTTGTTTTTTACAGCACAGGAAAACAAGACACTTTTTTAGTTGATCAAGTAAAAAATAAGGATAAAATGTTATGTTTTAAAGAAAATGATTTATGGCATTTAGTTTCTAGAGATGAAACTAAAATGGAAATAAAAGCATTAGAAATAGAATTCGAGAAGTAATTTTTAAATATAAATAAGTCTAAATACGGTTTCTAAATATAGTTTAGTAACCGTATTTTTCTTTCCAGCGTGTTTTTAAAAAATCTCTTTGAGCTTGTTCTCTAATATTTTCTCCAGGTTTATAAAATGTTGTGTTTGCTATAGCTTCTGGCATAAACTCTTGATGAATAAAATTATTTGTTGCATTGTGCGAATAGCCGTAGTTTTCTCCATAACCAATCTCTTTCATAAGTTTTGTTGGTGCATTGCGTAAACTTAAAGGTACTGGTAAATCTCCGGTTTCTTTCACTGCTTTTTGTGCTTCTGAAATAGCCATATAAGCAGCATTACTTTTTGCAGAACAAGCCATATAAGTAACACATTGACTTAATATAATTCTAGATTCAGGAAAACCAACTACAGAAACAGATTGAAACGTTGTGTTTGCCATAACTAAAGCCGTAGGATTTGCATTTCCAATATCTTCACTAGCTAAAATAATTAAACGTCTTGCAATAAACTTTACATCTTCTCCGCCTTCAATCATTCGTGCTAAATAATATAGTGCAGCATTTGGATCGCTTCCACGAATAGATTTTATAAAAGCCGAAATAATATCGTAATGTTGTTCACCTGCCTTATCGTATGTTGCCGAACTATTTTTAATATGTTCAAAAACTAAATCATCAGTAATTTCAATGGTATCAGAATTTATGGCGTTTATGACTAATTCAAAATTATTTAAAAGTTTTCGTCCATCGCCACCAGATAAACGCAATAGAGCTTTTGTTTCCTTTAAGTTAATGTTCTTTTTAGATAAATACTCATCTTCTTTAATTGCACGCTTTAAAATAGCTTCTAAATCATTTTTATTAAAAGCTTCTAAAATATAAACTTGACAACGCGATAATAATGCAGAAATAACTTCAAAACTCGGATTTTCTGTAGTTGCACCAATTAAAGTAATCCAACCTTTTTCTACAGCTTGTAATAAAGAATCTTGTTGCGATTTACTAAATCGATGAATTTCATCTATAAACAGAATAGGATTTTTTGTTGTGAATAAACCACCACTTTGTTTTGCTTTATCTATAACGTCTCTAATATCTTTAACACCAGAATTTATAGCACTTAATTGATAAAATGGACGTTTAGAAGTTTCTGCAATGATATTAGCTAAAGTTGTTTTTCCTGTTCCTGGCGGACCCCAAAGTATCATAGAAGGAATAATTCCTTGAGATATAATTTGAGATAAAGTTCCATTTTTACCAACCAAATGGTTTTGACTGATATAGTCTTCAAGTGTTTTTGGACGTAAACGTTCTGCTAATGGTGTATTCATATTCAAAATTAAGAAATTTATTGTAGTATTTCTATCTGACAATATTTCATTTTGTAATTTATTGGACTATTATTTGACTAATAGATTCTATGAAAGATGAATTTTTCGATTTATTATTTAAAACTCTAAGTATTCCAATTATTGGTGTTGTATTGTTGTGGCTTATTTTTTCAATAGAGATTAGATATGGTCTTAATTTCAACTCTTTTGGAATATATCCAAGAGAATTTAAAGGTTTAGTTGGTATTATTTGTTCGCCATTTATTCACTCTAATATTTCTCATTTATATAGTAATACTATTCCTTTATTAGTTTTAGGTTCTAGCCTGTATTTCTTTTATCCAAAAATCGCAACTAAAGTTGTTATTACAGGTGTAATTTTATCTGGACTTTTAACTTGGAGTATAGGTCGGCCATCTTTCCATATAGGTGCAAGTGGATTGATATATGTCTTATTTAGTTTTATATTTTTTAAAGGAATTCTAACAAAACACTATAGACTTATTGCTTTAAGTTTAGTGGTGGTTTTTTTGTATGGAAGTATGATCTGGTATACTATTCCAATAAAAGAAGGTGTTTCTTGGGAAGGACATTTAAGTGGATTTGTTGTTGGGTTATTTTTTGCTTTAGTGTTTAATCGAAAAATAGAAAAACCTAAACTTTATGAATGGGAACAACCTTCTTTTAATGCAGAAGATGATCCTTTTTTAAGACAGTTTGATGAGAATGGTTATTTTTTTGAGCTTGAACCAGAAGTGTTAATAGAAGAAGTAGAGCAGGAGAGATCTTTAACTGATACAACTTCGACTTTACCAAAACATCACACTTTTATATACAAATTTAAACCTAATAAACTTGAAGAGTAATTTTATTTATTTCAAATTAGAGCCTTTGTCTTAAAGCTTCATAAAGAAAAGCACCACAAGCTACAGAAACATTTAAAGATTCTATTTCGCCCAATAAAGGAAGCTTTGCTTTTTCATTAGCTAATTTTAAAACAGATGGATTAATTCCTTTTCCTTCAGAACCCATTATTATAGCACAAGGTTCGTTAAATGAAATATCGTAAATAGTTTGATCAGTTTTTTCTGTAGCAGCAATTACTTTTACTTCGTTTGCTTGAAAGAAAAATAACGCATCTTTAACGTGATCTACTTTACAAATTGGCATTTTAAATACTGCACCAGCACTTGTCTTTATAGTATCACCATTTACTGGAGCACCACCTTTTTTCTGAATAATAATACCATCAACTCCTGTACATTCTGCTGTACGTATTATTGCACCAAAATTTCTTACATCACTTAATTGATCTAAAATTAAAAAAATAGGTTTATCTTTTTTGGTGATAACTGATTCGTAAAGTGTTTCTAAATCTTGAAATGTAATTGGAGCAATTTTTGCTACTGCACCTTGATGATTATTCTTCGTTAATTTATCTAACTTCTCTACAGGAACATAAGATGCATTTAAACGTTTGGTCTTTATTAATTGTTCTAGCTCTTTAAATAAATCGCCTTGCAACCCTTTTTGCAAGAATAATTTATCAATAGCTTCATTTGAATTAATAGCTTCAATAATAGCTCTAATACCAAAAATTTGTGTGCTTTTTTCCATAAGACAAATGTATAAAAAAACAGCCTAACATAAATTAGGCTGTTTAATTAATAAGTCAAGTTTATTGCTTAATAATTTTTTTAATAGAAGTTGTATTACCACTGTATATTTTTAACAGGTAAATCCCTGAATTTAAATTATTAAGCGCTATGTTTCTCTTTCCTTTATAAGTGTTTATTAACTTTCCATAAATATTATAAACTTCTATTTTGTCTATGTCATATTTACTTTCTATTGTTACTAAGCCATTTGTTGGATTTGGATAGATTTTTAGATTTGTTAAATCAAATTCATTGATATTTAGTAAGGTACAAGTTGGTGCTGTGATATTTGTTTCTATTGTACCTGTAGCTGTTAAATCTCTACCTGTTAAAGCAGGGTGATCTAATGCAATTTTTTTAGCACGAAAAACAAAATTACCTGATGGAGAATCTCCTTGTGTTAATATACCAGTGTTTGTGTCTGGATTTATATATTCCCAAACTATTTCTTTTGCTTGATTTATTTCAAAAATTTTACCTTTTGTACCTTCACATATTAAAGTGTTTCCATTAGGTAATCTTTCAGCTCCTGAAATTATTGATGAAAAAAAGTCACTTTGATTCGGACTAGACGTATACTCCCATGAATTATTATTTGGTAAAAAACCAGTACTTGTATCATATTCATACACCCCAGGTGTTAGTTCATTTGGACTTATA
>NZ_JBELDZ010000034.1:0-26396 GCF_042094015.1 Aurantibacter sp.
TTTAAATACTTTTAAAATAAATTCTTCGCTTAAGTTTTTTTCTTCTCCCTGAAGAATCATTTTACCAAGGATTTCGTTCCATCGTTTTACTTGCAAAATAGCCACATTGTTCTCTTTTTTAAGCATTCCTATTTGGTCTGCTATAACCATTCTCTTACCAATTTGGTCAATAATCTGATGATCTACAACATCTATTTTAGTTCGTAATGTATTTAATTTGTTATTAAACTCACTTTCGTTACTTGAAACTTTTCTGATTCGTAAATCTTTAGTCATTTGATCTAATGCATCTGGTGTAATTTGCTGAGCAGCATCACTCCAAGCATTATCTGGATCAAAATGAGTTTCTACCATTAATCCATCATAATTTAAATCTAAAGCGGTTTGGCATAAATCAAAAATAATATCGCGTCTTCCTGCAATATGAGATGGATCTAAAATTAAAGGTAAATCAGGGAATTCATTTTGTAAATCTACTGCAATTTGCCATTCGGGATTATTTCTATAACGTGTTTTTTCATACGTAGAAAAGCCTCTATGAATTACACCTAGATTCTTAACATCTTCTGTATAAAAGCGCTCTACAGCGCCAAGCCACAATGCTAAATCAGGATTAACCGGATTCTTTATTAAAACTGTTTTGTCTGTTCCTTTTAAAGCATCTGCAATATCTTGAACAATAAATGGGCTAACCGTTGTTCTGGCTCCAATCCATAAAATATCTATATCATGTTGTAAAGCTAATTCTACATGATTAGCATTTGCTACTTCTGTAGATGTTAACAAACCTGTTTCTTCTTTAGCTTTTTGTAACCATTTTAACCCTAAAGCACCAACGCCTTCAAAATTTCCAGGTCTGGTTCTTGGCTTCCAAATTCCTGCCCTTAAAACATTTGTGTCTGTATCTTTTAATTGATGTGCAATTTTTAAAACTTGCTCTTCAGTTTCCGCACTGCAAGGTCCAGCAATAACTAACGGATGATCTAATCCAAATTTATTTAACCAAGCTCCTAATTCTTTCTTGTTTTCCATAGTAATTATAATGATGCAAAAATAAACATTGAATTTTCATTCGGTTTATGTTTTGTATTCTTTTTATTTATTTTTTTTATTTATTTTTTTTATGATAAACGATTTAATGTTTCTTTTAAATCTGTTTGATTAACACATAATGAAAACCTAATATAGCCTTCGCCATTTGTTCCAAAAACAGTTCCTGGCGTTACAAACAAATCATTATTATAAAGTAAATTATCTGAAAAATCTTCACTTAATTCTCCCTTTGGTAATTTTGCCCAAACAAATAAACCAGCAGTAGTTTTATTATAAGTGCAATTTAATTTATCGGCTATTTGCCAAACTAAATTTCTGCGCTTTTTATAGATTTCATTTAACACATTTAACCAATCTATAGGTGCGCTTAATGCTGCTATTGCTCCTTTTTGAATACTATAAAACATTCCAGAATCCATATTAGATTTCACTTTTAAAATGGCTTTTATAAATTGTTCGTTTCCTAAAACAAATCCAACACGCCAACCTGACAAATTGAAGGTTTTACTTAAAGAATTCAACTCTAAACAACACTTATTAGCATTTTTAACACTTAATAAACTCAATTTATTATTGTTTAAAATAAAGCTATATGGATTATCATTAACCAATAGAATGTTGTGTTTTAAAGCAAAAACTACTAACTGCTCCAACTGTTCTTCTGTGGCTTGTGCTCCTGTTGGCATATTTGGATAATTAAGCCACATTAATTTCACCTTAGATAAATCTTGTTGCTCTAATTCTTCAAGATTTGGAAACCACTTATTAGATTCGGTTAAATTATATTTTACAATTTTAGCTTCAACTAATTTAGTTAAAGCTTCGTACGTTGGGTAACCTGGATTTGGAATTAAAACCTCATCGCCTTTATTTAAAAAAGCCATAGAAATGTGCATTATACCTTCTTTACTCCCCATAAGCGGAAGAATTTCGGTTTCAGGATTTACGTCAACTTTAAAATGTTTGTTATAAAATTGAGATAAGGCTAGACGTAATTTTGGTAATCCTGTATAACTTTGGTATTGATGTGCGTTATCATCATTTAAACTATTTACCATTGCTAGAATTACCAATGCATTTGGCGGTAAATCTGGACTACCAATACCTAAATTAATTATGGGTTTTCCGTTAGTTTTTAATTCTGCAACTTCTTTAAGTTTTTTAGAGAAGTAGTATTCTTCAACGTATTTTAATCGGTTTGCCACTTCTATCATAATACAGCTTTATTATAGATCCCTAATACTTTGTAATGTGTTGCCATAAGGCTAATTAATTTCTCTGCTTTTATAAAATCTTCTAATTCTGAAAATGTAACATCTACAAAAAAGGAATAACGCCAAGGTTCTTCAATTTTTGGCAAGGATTGTATTTTAGTTAAGCTCAATTTACAATCGCTCATTACATTTAGTATCGTTGCTAAACTACCACGCTTATGATCTAATTCGAACTTAATAGAGGCTTTATTAGATTTAGAAATGTCTTTATTCTTGTTATTACTAAGTATTACAAAACGCGTTTGATTCTGTTTTATAGTTTGTATGCTTGCTGCTAAAACATCTAAATTATAAGTTTCTGCTGCCAATTTACCTGCAATAGCCGCAATACCTTTTAAATTTTTCTCTCTAATTCTTTCTGCAACAACTGCAGTATCTTCAGCTTCTACTAATTTAACATGTGGATATTGTCTTAAAAACGTTTTACATTGTAATAGAGCCATTGGATGAGAATGTACTTCTGAAATTTCCTCCATAGTTTGACCAGGTAACACCATAAACTGGTGCTGAATGTCTAAATAATGTTCGCCAACTATATTAAAAGCATTGGCATCTATTATTGCATAATTAGGAATTATAGAACCTGCTATAGAGTTCTCTATCGCCATAACTGCACAATCACTTTCTTTATTAGCCAAACTTTCTGCCAAAAAATCAAAACTTAAACATTGATTTATTTTTGTGTTTTTCCCGAAATACGCATTACTTACCATATGATGATAAGAACACATTACACCTTGAATTGCTATACTTTTTTCCATAAAAAAAGCCTCGTATTATACGAGGCTTGACTATTTAATTTATATTAAAATTAGATATACAGAACCTCGCTTCTTTTGCTAAAGAAGAAATACCAGCTTGAATATGTTTTTGTGTTTATTACCATAAATATGAAGCTAAATTAGAAAAAAAATTAGAACTGAAATCATTTATTTTATTTTATTTCGTTTTTATACTATAGAAAAAGACCTATTTTTGATAAAAACCCAGTTTATGTCTATTGTTGTTGAAAATATTACAAAAATTTACGGTTCGCAAAAAGCGTTAAACAATGTTTCTTTTGAAGTAAAAAAACCAGAAATTGTTGGTTTTTTAGGTCCAAATGGTGCAGGAAAATCTACAATGATGAAGATTTTAACTACTTATATTCCTGCAACCTCTGGAAATGCTACTGTAAATAATTTTGATGTTACTACACAAGAAAAGCACGTGCAAACCAGTATTGGTTATTTACCAGAACATAATCCGTTGCATTTAGAATTGTACGTTAAAGAATATTTAGCTTACAATGCGTCTATTTATAATGTAGATAAAAATAGAATTAACGAAGTAATTGAACTTACTGGTTTAACGCCAGAAAGTCATAAAAAAATAGGACAGCTATCTAAAGGTTACAGACAACGTGTTGGATTAGCGAATGCTTTATTACATAATCCCGATGTTTTAATTTTAGACGAACCTACAACTGGTTTAGATCCAAATCAATTAATTGATATTCGTGAGTTAATTAAAACTATTGGAAAAGAAAAAACCGTTTTTTTAAGCACGCATATTATGCAAGAAGTTGAAGCTATGTGCGATCGTGTTATTATTATTAATAAAGGTGAAATTGTAGCCAATAAAAGTTTAGATGCATTAAGACAAGGACAAGAACAAGTGGTTATTGTAGAGTTTGATTACCGCGTTGAAGATGCTTTTTTATTAAAACTACCAAATGTTACTAAAGTAAAAAATACACACGATTTTATTTACGAAATTACTTTTAACACGCAAAAAGATATGCGTAGTTACGTGTTTGATTTTGCACATGATAATGAATTGAAAATTCTTCAACTAAATCAGAAAAATGCGAGTTTAGAAAGTATGTTTAGAGAATTGACGAGTTAATTCTTTTAGCATTAAGCCAACAGAAGTTAGTTTCAACAACATTCTTAAAGCAACACAAATGAAATATTTTTTACTCTTATTTTCTCTTCTATTCTTTAATAGCTCATCTAATGAGCTAAATTTCATTACTTTTCACACAACTGCAAAAGAAAATGAAAATGCAGATTTTAGATGGAGTTTGAAAATAATTAATTTAAAATCTAATTATATTGAATTTGAAATACTCGACCAAAACAAACTAAATAATGGTTTACTTGAAATTCTAGACAGTTTTGAACAAAAGGTTAATTATGATGATTTTATTGAATATAAAAACGAAAAAACTATATGTCGCCTAAAAACTATTGCAACTAAAGAACATAGAGTTGGTCAATACTTTATTGCTAATTCTTACAGAGATAAAAATGAAGTTTTCTTTTCAACAAAAACCTTTTATAGCACTACAAGATTAATAACAACTTTTTATAATGATAAATTGAAACTTTCAGGTTTAAATTCTAGTGGATTTAGTATTAATCGAAAAGCAAACATCACTTATACGATTTTATTAAATGAGGAAGATTATAACAAATATCTTATGAAAAATAATATTAGTAGTTTAGAAAAAAGAATTAATTCTATTATAACTTCTGAATTTAGGTCTATAGTTAGTTCTTCAAAAGAGAAGAATCCTATTAATGATTTTATACAATATGAAATAAACAAAAAGTTACAAATTGAACTAAACAAAATTGTACGTATTAGTATTATTTTGACGGATTAAAACACAAATAATCAATCTCTTAAAAAAAATCATTAATTTCACATCACTTCCACTTCACTTCAATAAGTTTCTACTTACGCAGGAATAAGAATCTACTCAAAAATAACACGACCAGTATATTGTTCTTGAATATCTAAATCTGCTGGCGTATTTACGGAAATAACGTTACCTGTGCTTACTAAATTAGCGGTTAATCTAATTTGTGGATTTACTGTAATGTCGTTTGTTCCTCTATGGAATATATTTACTTCTTGTGCTATTAAAGTCCTGCCTTCAAACCTTGAATCTCCAGACGCGTAAAACAAACTCAACCTATCTGTTGTGCCAGAAATAATTGGCGTAGATAACGCGTTTACGGTAACCGATAGATTTTGATTAGCAACTTCTATTTCAAAATTTCCAGATCGTGTAAAGTCTCCAGAATTATCTTCGGATAATAGTTTTAAAGTTGGATAAGTAAGTACGCCATTACTTCTAATAGTTAATCCTGTACTACTTCTAATCTCTTCTACATTTGGCGCTTCTACATAAATTTTAGTAATACCATAATCTCTAGTTAAGTTACAACCATTATTATCGTATAATTTTAAACGTTCTCCTTCAACTTTAACTTCAATATCACTCATTAAAAATTCTCCTGTTGCAACCGTAACCTTATAATCTGGCGCATCTGTAATTACCATTTCTACATTTTCAAAAACGGTTATTTTTGTAAATGGAGTCACCGTAAATTCTTTTGTAATTATATCTCCTGAATTTTGAAAACAATCTGGTGCATTCTCAGAATTACAAGACACTAATAAGATTACTGTAAATATGTTTAGTAGTTTTTTCATTTCAAATAAATTATAATCTAACACCAATTCCAAATTCTACAGCTTCGGCTTTTGCTCCGTGAGATTTTAAAGTTGCCGCTGCAAAAATCTTCTTACCAAAATAACGCTTAAGTCCTACTCTATTATAAACCTGACCTTCAAAATCGAATGGGTAATAAACATAGTATCCTAATTGTGCTACAATAGACATTTTATTAATAAACAATTCGTGTCCAACAAAAAGACTAATACGTTTGTAATCTTCATCTCCAGAAACATCTCCATTTGGAAATGCTATAGACGTGTATTTAATATGTTCTTCTAAAAATTTAGAAAAGAAAACATCTGTTCCAAATTGAATGGCAGATTTTCTATTTAAGCGTTTGTCTGCATAAGCCGAAAGAATATAAAAAGGAAATTGTCCTGTTCCAACTACATCACTTTCGTTAATTCCAGTTCTAAATGCAATATTGAACTTAATAGGTTCTTTAAATTTCTTTTCTTCAGTTGAAGCTTGATATTCTGGAATTTCCTTATGATCCAAATTATAAGTTGCTCCTACATTAAAAGCAAATGTATTTGTAGATGTATTTGGTGCTTTTATATTGGCATTAGAATAATGTATTACAGAAATTCCTGCTTTTACACCAAAACCTTTATATAAGTTTGATTTATTATAATTAAGCATTAGATATGTAGAACTTAATAATTTTGTTCCAAAGGCATTATTTCTATAATTGGTTTCCTTATCGTAAGGATTGGTTGTTAGTGCAATTCCTTGACCAATTCGAAATTGTAAATTGCGATTTAAAAAGTAAAAATTATAATGTCCATAAATACTATAATTATCTCCTAAATTTTCATTTTTTAAATCTTGATAAATAAATGATGCTCCATAATCTGGATAATTAAAACGACTTTCCCAAGCGTTAAATCCGTAGGTTTTTTTATTATAAGCCGCTATAAAACCTGTTGGATGACCAGTAATTAAATGTGAAATATCTGGATTATGCAACAAAATACTTCCGTAGAAATAATTAACCTCTAGTTCTGTAGTATGTGTTTTAGTAGAAACCTCTGGAGTTTCTTGTGCCGAAAGACATAAACTGAATAAAAGTAGTAGGCAATAAAAAAACGACTTCATAACTAAATTTTGAAGTCGCTAAAATACTTATTTTAAATGAGTTTACTTTTATGATTTTACGATTAGCAATTAATATTCTGGCGCTAAGGTAATCTCTAAATTTTGCAAAGATTCAGTTATTGGAATTTGACAACTTAATCTGCTATTTTCTTTTACGTTAAAAGCTTCAGCTAACATAGCATCTTCATCGTCCTCCATTGGATTTAATTCCACATTGTTTTCTACATAACATTGACAAGAAGCGCACATTGCCATTCCGCCACAAACTCCAATAGTTCCTTCTGGAGCAAGTTCGTAAGACCGAACAACTTCCATTAAATTCATTGCCATATCTGTTGGCGCTTCAACTTTATGTTTTACACCATCACGGTCTGTTATATAAATTGTAACATCTTCCATAATTTTAAATTAAATCTAGATAAATTGAATTCACCTATTTATTTAACATTGCAAAAGTATCTAATTTAATTTATTCTATTTGTTTTTCGCAATACATTTTAAATTACAAGATCTATACCATATTATTACACATGCAATCCACATTCTCTATGACCTAAAACTTTAGTAGGATCGAAATATTTAAACTCATTAGGTAAATTATATTCTTCTAAATAAACATCTAATTCATTATCAGTAAAATGGTAAAAAGGACTAACTTTTAATATTCCATTTTTATCAACAGAAACTATATCAATTCCATCTCTAAAAGTAGTTTGACCAATTCTTAAGTTAGTAAACCATACATCTGGTTTATGATACTCCATTGCTCTTTTAAAAGGCTCTAACTTAACCTGTTCTGTAAATTCTTTATGTTTAGGACTATCTAAATCTGGAATACCTAAAATTTGAGTTCTATATGCTACAGTTTGTTTTGGAACATATAAATCTATTTTTAAATCTAATAAATCTATAACATTTTCTGCATGTATATATGTTTGTTTTGTATTATAACCTGTATCACACCACACCACATCTATATCATTTTTCACACTAGATACTAAATGTAATATCGCGACTTCATATGGTCTAAAGTTGGTTGTTATTAATGGTTTTTGGGCTAAATTTATTGCCCATTTCACAATATCTTCTGGTGTTTTATTCCTCAATTTTTTATTTACTAACTGTAAATCCATAATGCGAAAATTAATGTTAATACTAAAAAGTCTTAAAAAATTACTACTTTAATCCTATAGAATTAATAGGTTTTTGCAAACATAAAACACTTTATTAAAAATCACACTATAAATTTTAATTAAATTAAATCAGCTAAGGTCTTGTTATTAAATACATTAAGCGACGCGTCTCTTACTTCTTCCATAAGCCCATGTACAGCACAAAGATATTCATCTGGGCAATCATCACATTTTTCATAAAAATTTAAACTTACACATGGCACCATTGCGATTGGACCTTCTAGAGTTCGCATTACTTTAGATAATTTTGTTTCTGAAGGTTTATTTATTAAATAATAGCCGCCAGATTTTCCTTGCTTAGACCCTAAAACACCATTTTGTTTTAAGGTTAACAAAATATTTTCTAAAAATTTTTTTGAAATAGATTCACTCTCAGAAATATCACTTATTGGAATGATTTTAGATTCCTGTTTAGCGATATACACTAAAGCTTTTAGTCCGTATTTTGTTTTCTTTGAAAGCATTATTAAATTAAATTACGAACTAAAAGTAAACAATTAAAACAATTCTTTAGCTATTGCTTTAATATTATCGCTTTTCCCCATAGAATAATAGTGTAAAACAGGAACACCTACATTTAATAATTCTTGACTTTGATTAATTGTCCATTCAACGCCAACCTGTCTTACTTCTTTATTTGTTTTACAAGCCTCGATAGCACTAATTAAATCTTCTGGTAAATCTATTTTAAAAACTTGCGGTAACAATTGTAAATGCCGCTTAATTGCTATTGGTTTTATTCCTGGAATAATTGGTATAGTTATACCTTCATTCCTAGCTGCTTTAACAAAAGCAAAATATTTTTTATTATCAAAAAACATTTGAGTAACTACATAATCTGCACCAGCAGAGATCTTTTCTTTTAGGCGACGTAAATCTGTTTTCAAACTTGGTGATTCTAAATGTTTTTCTGGATAACCAGCCACACCAATACAAAAATCAGAATTACTTGAAGTCTCTATAACTTCGTGCAAATACTTGCCTTTATTCATTTGATTGATTTGTTCTACTAAACCCGTTGCAAATTGATGTCCTCCATTACTTGATTCAAAATATTTTTGATGACTCATTGCATCACCGCGTAAAGCCATTACATTATCAATTCCTAAATAATGGCAATCCACTAACAAATACTCAGTTTCTTCTTTTGTAAATCCACCACATAGAACATGTGGAACCGTATCTACATCATATTTGTGCTTTATTGCCGCACAGATCCCAACACTTCCTGGTCGCATTCTTGTTATTTTACGTTCTAACAATCCATTTGATTTATCTATATAAATATATTCTTCTCGAGATGTTGTTACATCTATAAATGGTGGTTTAAATTCCATTAATGGATCTATATTTTTATACAACTCCTGAATATTATCACCCTTTTTTGGGGGGATAATTTCGAAAGAAAATAAAGTTTTTCCATTAGCTTTTTTAATATGCTCTGTTACTTTCATTACTGTAAATCTTGTGTGTGAATTTTGATTGCTATCTGAAAACAAATACTACTACTCCGCTAAATTTGGGCCCAACCATTTTTCAGCTTCGTCGTTAGAGATTCCTCTGCGCTTAGCGTAATCTTTTAATTGATCTTGTGTTATTTTGCCTAAACCGAAGTATTTGGCTTGTTGATTTGCAAAATAATAACCACTTACACTAGCTGCTGGCCACATAGCTAAACTTTCTGTTAATTCTACCCCAATAGTTTCTTTGACTCTTAATAACCTCCAAATAGTTTTCTTTTCTAAATGATCTGGACAAGCTGGATATCCTGGTGCTGGACGAATTCCTTTGTATTGTTCTTTTATTAATTCTTCATTAGTTAATGTTTCAACACTATCATAACCCCAATAATTTGTCCTAACGTCTTTATGTAAATATTCTGCAAAAGCTTCAGCTAATCTGTCAGCTAATGCTTTTATCATAATACTATTATAATCGTCCAAATTAGCTTCAAATTCTTCCGCTATTTCTTTTGTTCCAAATCCAGTTGTGACGCAAAATGTTCCAAAATAATCTTGTATTCCAGAATCTTTTGGTGCAATAAAATCGGATAAAGCAAAACTTGGTTTGCCTTCGCGTTTCTTTAATTGTTGACGTAGCGTTAAGAAATTGAATATTTCTTCTTTAGATAATGAATCAAGTTCTGTATTGCAATCTTTTATTGTCACCTCAATATCATCATCATTTATGGTGTTAGCTGGAAAAATCCCAAAAACAGCTTTCGCTTTTAATAATTTTTCATTCAACACTTTTTGCAATAATTCTTTAGCGTCTGTAAATAATTCTGTGGCTTGTTCCCCAACAACCTCATCGGTTAAAATATCTGGATATTTACCGTGTAAATCCCAACTTCTAAAAAATGGACTCCAATCAATAAAGTCGACTAATTTATTTAAATCCATAGATTCTATAACTTGTTTCCCTAAAGTTTTAGGTGTTGTTATAGTTGTAGTTTTCCAATCAATTTGAAACTTATTCTTTCGAGCATCTTCAATAGATATGTAATCTTTTTTCTTTTTTCTGCTTAAAAATTGATTTCTAAACTTATCGTACTCTTCTCTAATTTTAAGTTTAAAAATAGTGTTATCCTTCTTTAATAAATCGCCAACAACAGTAACTGCTATTGAAGCATCGTTAACGTGAATAACCGTGTTTTTATAATTCGGAGCAATTTTAACCGCTGAATGCGCACGAGATGTTGTTGCGCCGCCAACCATTAACGGAAGTACTAAATCTTGGCGTTCCAATTCTTTCGAGATGTAAACCATTTCGTCTAAAGAAGGCGTAATCAAACCACTTAAACCTATAATATCTACTTGATGCTTTATAGCTTCCTGAATAATTTTTTCTGATGGTACCATAACGCCCAAATCAACTATTTCATAGTTATTACACGCTAAAACGACACTTACAATATTTTTACCAATATCGTGAACATCTCCTTTTACGGTTGCCATTAAAATCTTACCAGCAAATTCTTGTTTACCGTCTTTTTCAGCTTCAATAAATGGTTGTAAATAAGCGACTGCTTTTTTCATTACACGTGCCGATTTAACTACTTGAGGCAGAAACATTTTTCCGCTTCCAAATAAATCACCAACCACATTCATACCAACCATCAATGGTCCTTCAATAACATCTAAAGGTCTATTAAATGTAGTACGAGCTTCTTCAATATCTTCAACTATAAATGCATCTAAACCTTTTACTAAAGCGTGCGTAACGCGTTCTTGTAATGATTTTCCTCGCCATTCTAATACGATATCTGTTTCTTTCTTGGATCCCTTAAGAGTTTCTGCAATATCTAATAAACGCTCTGTTGCGCCATCGCTTCTATCAAACAAAACATCTTCAACACATTTTAAAAGGTCTTTTGGAATTTCGTCATAAATCTCTAACATTGTAGGATTTACAATACCTATATTCATTCCATTTTTAATAGCGTGATATAAAAAAGCAGAATTAATAGCTTCTCTAACTATATTATTTCCTCTAAATGAAAACGACACATTACTTACGCCTCCAGAAACATTGGCATAAGGTAGATTTTCTCTAATCCATTTTGTGGCATCAAAGAAATCGACTGCATTTTTTCTATGCTCGTCCATACCTGTTGCTACAGGAAATATATTAGGATCAAAAATGATATCTTGAGGTGCAAAATTGACTTCGTTAACCAAGATATCGTAAGATCGCTTACAAATGTCGATTCTACGCTGATATGTATCTGCTTGTCCAATCTCATCAAATGCCATAACAACAACTGCTGCACCGTAACGTTTAATTAGTTTTGCACGTTGCTTAAATTCGGCTACGCCTTCTTTTAAACTTATTGAATTAACAACACATTTACCTTGTGCGACTTTTAAACCAGCTTCTATAATTTCCCATTTCGAGCTATCAATCATAATAGGCACACGAGAAATATCTGGCTCCGATGCAATTAAATTTAAAAAGGTAGTCATAGCGTAAACGCCATCTAACATACCTTCGTCCATATTAACATCTATAATTTGTGCGCCGCCATCTACTTGATCTCTGGCAACACTTAAAGCTTCTTCGTATTTTTCTTCCTTAATTAAACGAAGAAATTTTCGAGAACCTGTTACGTTAGTTCTTTCACCAACGTTTATAAAGTTAGATTCTGGCGTTACAACTAATGGTTCTAATCCCGATAAGGTTAAATATTTATTTGCCATTATGCTGAAATTTCTATTTGACGTGGTTGATACTTTGCTGAAACTTCTGCAATAGCTTTAATATGAGCTGGGCTTGTTCCGCAACAACCACCAATAATATTTATTAAGTTGTTTTTTAAATAAGCTTCTATATAATCTTGCATTTCTTTTGGTGTCTCGTCATACTCCCCAAAAGCATTTGGCAATCCTGCATTTGGATGCGCAGATGTATGAAATTCTGTTAAATGTGCTAATCGTTGTAAATAAGGCTGTAATTGTTCTGCTCCTAAAGCACAATTAAATCCAACACTTAATAATGGGATATGAGATACTGAAGCTAAAAAAGCTTCAACCGTTTGACCAGATAAGGTTCTTCCTGATGAATCTGTAATCGTTCCAGAAACCATGATTGGAATATCTATACCAAGCTCTTCTTTTACTTCTTCTATTGCAAATAAGGCTGCTTTTGCATTTAAGGTATCGAAAATAGTTTCTACTAATAGTAAATCTACGCCACCATCAATTAGAGCTTCGGTTTGTTGCTTATATGCTACTCTTAATTCATCAAAAGTTACCGCTCTATATTCTGGTTTGTTTACATCTGGACTTAAACTTGCTGTTCGGTTTGTTGGCCCAATACTACCAGCTACAAAACGTGGTTTATGAGGTTCTTTTACCGTAAATTCTGCCGCTACTTGTTTTGCTATTTTAGCTGACTCGAAATTTAATTCGTAAACCAAATCTTCCATTTGGTAATCTGCCATAGCTATTGTAGTTCCAGAAAATGTGTTGGTTTCTACAATATCTGCACCTGCCACAAAATACTTGGCGTGAATATCTACAATGGCTTTAGGCTGGGTTAAAGACAATAAATCGTTATTTCCTTTTAATGAACTTGGATAACCTTTAAAGCGTTCGCCACGAAAATCTTCTTCCGAAAAATTGTATTGTTGAAGCATTGTACCCATTGCACCATCTAATACTAAAATTCGTTTTTTAAGTTCTTCTTTTATATTACTCATTTTTAATTCTTAGTTTAAAATTATTAGCCATTAGTTTTATTTGCTTTTGACTGCGTTCAAACGAACAATCATTTTATTTATTTAGTAATCTATAACATTGAATGCTGCGTCGGAGCTCTGAATGACAAGACTTGGTAAACTAAACCATAAGAGCATTATCTAAATCTTTTATAATATCATCTGAATGCTCTAAACCAACAGAAACTCGTACTAAAGCATCTGTAATTCCAACTTCTAATCGATCTTCTAAAGCCAACTTACTATGTGTTGTACTTGCTGGATGTGTAGCAATAGTTCTAGTGTCTCCTAAATTAGCAGACAGTGATATTATTTTAAGTTTATTCAAAAAATTTCGACCAGCTTCTAAACCGCCTTTTATTTGAAACGCCACAATATTCCCACCTAATTTCATTTGCTTTTTAGCAATTTCATATTGTGGATGAGATTTTAAAATGGATATTTCACACTTTCTACAGCTAAGTGATTTTCTAAAAACTCAGCTGTTTTTAAAGCATTTTCGCAATGTCTGTCTACACGAACGTGAAGCGTTTCTAAGCTTTTTGATAAAACCCAAGCATTAAATGGAGATAAAGCTGGACCTGTATTCCTTGAAAATAAATAAATCTCTCTTATTAAATCTGTTCTACCAACTGTTACGCCTCCTAAAACACGTCCTTGCCCGTCTATTAATTTAGTAGCAGAATGAATGACTAAATCTACACCAAACTTGATTGGATTTTGTAAGTATGGTGTTGCAAAGCAATTATCTATAATTAATAATAAATTATTCTTTTTTGCTATTTGACCCAACAACTCTAAATCAATAATATCTACCGCAGGATTTGTTGGACTTTCTGCATATAAAATTTTTGTGTTTGGTTGGATTAAGCCTTCTATTTTTTCGACTTGATCAACATTAAAATAACTTGTTTCTATATTCCATTTTGGAAAATATTTGGTAAACAAGGTATGTGTAGAACCAAAAACTGAACGTGCAGACACAATGTGGTCTCCAGCATTTAACAATGCACCAAATGTTGAAAACACTGCTGCCATACCTGTAGCAAATGCAAAACCACTTTCTGCACCTTCTAGCTTGCACATTTTACTAATAAATTCTGATGTATTCGGATTAGAAAATCGACTGTATAAATTCGTCTCTTTTTCTTCTGTAAAAGACGCGCGCATATCTTCAGCATCATCAAACACAAAACTTGAGGTTAAGTATAATGGTGTAGAATGTTCTTGAAATTGAGAACGCTCTGTTTGTATTCTAATAGCATTAGTTTCAAAGTTATTGAAAGTCATTTTTTTAGTTTTTATTACTTAAGTGTTTCAAATAGATTTTGCTTCAGAGCAGAAAAAAATGATAACTTATTTTGATTAGTTAGTCTTATCTACCAATCGTAAAACATCTCCAAAAACGCCTCTTGCAGTTACCTTTGCTCCTGCTCCTGCGCCTTGAATAGTTATAGGTTGATCTCCATAGGATTCTGTATAAATTTCAAAAAATGAATCGGCTCCTTTTAACGCACCTAATGCAGATGTTTTTGGTACTGAAACAAGTTTAACTTCTAATTTAGCCCCTTTTTCTTGAGATAAATCTCCAAATAAATCACCCGTATATCTTAAAACATGATCTTTTTCTTGAGATTCTCTTAGTGATTGATATTTAGCATCTAAGTCTGTAAATGATTTTAAGAATTCTGATGTTTCTATCTCTCTTAATGGCTCTGGTATTAAATTATCAACAACAACATCACTTAATTCATTATGTAAATCTAATTCTCTAGCTAAAATTAATAATTTACGTGCTACGTCTGCTCCACTTAAATCTTCACGCGGATTCGGCTCTGTAAACCCTTGATCTAAAGACGCTTGTAACACTTGTGAAAACGGTAGATCTTCCGCAGAAAACGTATTAAAGATATAACTTAACGATCCTGAAAACACTCCACGAATCCTAACAATATTCTCCCCAGAATCGTGTAATAACTTAATTGTATCAATTAATGGCAAACCAGCACCAACATTAGTTTCATATAAATACTTCTTTTGATTCTTAACTAAAGCATCTCGTAATTGGTTATAAAAATCTTGAGCAATAGTATTTGCTGTTTTATTAGAAGAAACCAAATCAAAACCTTCTTCTATAAAGTTTATATAATTTGAAACAAACTCTAAACTTGACGTGTTATCTATAGCTATTAAGTTTTCTAAATGATGTTCTTTCACGTAAGTGTAAATATCTTTTAACTGATATGTTTTTCCTTCTTCCTTTAAATTAGTTTCCCAATCTAATTGAATTCCATTTTTATTTAAGAGAAGCTTTTTAGAGTTGGCTATTGCAAAAATACTAAGCTTAATTCCTTTATGGTTTTCAATCATTTTAGCTGAAGCAATAATTTGATTAATTAATGTCCCGCCAACAGTTCCATGACCAAAAATAGCTAAGTTTATTTTTTTAGAAACCCCAAAAATTTCACCATGAATAACATTTAAAGCTTTATGTAATTGCGATTTTTTAATCACTAAACTTACATTTTCACCCGAAATGGTATTGTTAAATAATAACGGTTCAATTTGGTTTTTTATTAAGGCATTAAAAGGTTTATGAAAAGATTTTAAACTTTGCCCAACAATAGAAATTACAGATACATTATCTATTACAGAAATATTATTAACATCTTGAGAATAGAAATAATTTTCAAATTCTTTTTCTAAGGCTAAAACAGCTTTTGTAGCATCTTCTTTATCGATAATTAAACCAATTCCACGTTCCGAAGAACCTTGAGATATAATACTTACACTAATATTATTTTTACTTAAAGTTGCGAATATTCTTGCATCTACTCCAACTTTACCTAATAAGCCACGACCTTCAATATTAACTAATGCTGTGTTTTCTAAAACTGATAATGATTTTATTCCTTTGCTACTTGATTTATTAGTAACTAAAGTTCCTGAATCTTCCGGATTAAAAGTGTTTAAAATACGTAGTGGAATATTCTTTTCTAATAATGGAATAATTGTTTTAGCGTGTAAAATGGTAGTTCCAAAATTGGCTAACTCATTCGCCTCAGTAAAAGACAACTCGTCTATTTTTTTTGCATCAGGTACTAAATCTGGGTTAGCGGTATAAATTCCGTTAACGTGTGTGTAGTTTTGAAGTTCTTTAGCGTTTAAAAAATTAGCTATTAAAGATGCTGTATAATTACTTCCATTTCTACCTAGTGTAGTTGTAGTGTTTTCTATGTTTGAAGCTATAAAACCTGTAATAATATTTACGGTATCGCTGCTTTGTTTTTTAAAATGATTAACAACGTTTGCTTGAGAAATTTTTATATTGGGTTGAGCATTTCCAAAAACATCATCTGTCTTAATTAATAATCTAGCATCTACAGCATTTACTTTTATACCTTTCTCTAGTAAAATAGCTGCTATTAACTTTACGGAAAGCAATTCGCCTTGCGCTAAAACTTTATCCTTAATTTTTGTACTATAATCTCCTAATAGTTTTACGCCTTCAAATATTTTCAATAGCGTTTCGAACTCTTGTCTGAAATCTACTGAAGAATCTGGAGCTTCTTGATAACTTTTAAACGCCTCAAAACAAGAAACATAAGATTCTCTTTTTAAAGCTTTTTGTAACATTACCTCTAACTCATTTGTTGCGTTTCCTCTTGCCGATAATACAACTGTTATGTTTTCTTTTGCTTTAATTTTATTTTCAATAATTGAAATAACTCGTTCCAAACCTTTGCCATTGGCTAAAGATTTTCCTCCAAATTTTAAAATGGTAATATTTGATTTTTCCATATTCTATAATTTGAACCTAATTAAAAATAGGTTGTAAAATTTTTGTTAATTGATTGTATTCTATTAAAAAAGCATCGTGTCCGTGTATGGATTTAATCTCGTTATAACTTACTTTTTTATTTAATTTTTGAAGTATTAAATAACTCTCCTTAATATCTTTTACTGTAAAAAATAGATCTGTATTTATACCAACCAAAGTAACTTCTGCTTCTATTTTTGTTAAATCTGTAACAGAAATTGTACGTAATAATTGATTCATTACTTTATAGGCTGAAAGCTGAAAACGTTCTTGTAACTTTTTACCATGGTGCAGCAGCCAACTTTCTATATTAAAAACGTTTAACTCTTTATTTATACTTCGATTAAAGCGGTCTTTAAAAGATTCTGGCGTTCTATAACACAACATTGCATGTAAACGCGCATCATGAATTGGCTTACTTGAATTTAGTAGGAATTGCTCTTGAATTAAGCAGTTAGCAATAATCCAATCTGAGGATAAATGATGCGTTGCAACAGGAATTAAATGTTTTGTTATGTTTGGTTGAAGCGTAGCCATTTGCCAAGCAATTCCGCCACCTAAAGAACCACCAATAATTGCAAATAATTTATTAACTTTTAATATTTCTAATCCTTTTAAAAATAATTGAGCAATATCTTTTACTGAAAAACTTTTGTAGTTATTAATAAGTACACCATCAAAACCATTTCCGGGAATATTAAAAGCTACAATAGTGTACTTATTGGTATTAATTGCTTTATCTTCTCCTATTAAATCTTTCCACCAACCATCCTCTCCACAAATAGTAGAATTACCAGTTAATGCGTGATTAACAAGTACTATTGGTGCAGAGTGTAGCGCTTGCCCATATATTTCGTAAGATAAAACCTGAGTTTTTTCCTGAAAAAAAACTGTTATGTGTTGCAATAAAGAATTCAATGTAGAGAAATAGTGATTCTTGAGACAGTTTTGCACATATCATATAAATAGAACGAATTAACATTACAATTTATATAATGAACAAAACTGTTTCTAAGATTTTTTAACCGATTAAAACAATTTTAAGAATAGTTGATGTAAAGTATTTAAGCCAATATTGGTTTTTTTATTTCTGCAAAAACGGCTTTTAAATCTGCTTTCAAATCTTCAATACCCTCTATTCCAACAGATAAACGAATCAAATCTTTTGATACACCTGTACTTTCTTGATCTTTATCGCTTAATTGCTGATGCGTTGTACTTGCTGGATGAATAATTAAAGATTTAGTATCTCCAACATTGGCCAATAGCGAGAATAACTTGGTTTTATCTGCAATAAGCTTAGCCGACTCATAACCTCCATCAACTCCAAAAGTTACAATCCCACTTTGACCATTTGGCAAGTATTTTTCAACTAACTTCTTATAAGAACTAGTTTCTAAACCTGGATAATTTACCCAATTAACTTCTGGCTGTTCTTGTAACCATTTTGCTAATTCTAAAGCATTTTGACTATGTTTTTTAATACGTAATTCTAAAGTTTCTAAACCTTGAATAATTTGAAAGGCATTAAATGGACTTAAAGCTCCGCCGTAATCTCGTAACCCTTCTATTCTAACTTTAGCAATAAAGGCTGCTTCTTTTAAAACCTCGTTATAAACCAAGCCATGATAACCTGCAGAAGGTTCTGTAAATTCTGGAAACTTTCCACTTGACCAATCAAAAGTACCAGCATCAACAATAATTCCACCTAAAGCAGTTCCGTTTCCGTTAATATACTTAGTCAAAGAATGAATTACTATGTTTGCACCATATTTAATTGGATTTAACAAATAAGGAGTAGCAACCGTATTATCAACAATTAAAGGAACTTTATACGCCTTAATTATTGTAGAAACAGCTTCAATATCTATAACATCTAACTTAGGGTTCCCTAAAGATTCTAAAAAAACGACACGCGTATTCTCTTGAACTGCGGTTTTAAAATTCTCTGGATTAGAAGCATCAACAAACGTTGTTGTAATACCATGCCTTGGCAATGTTACATTTAACAAATTAAATGTTCCACCATATAAACTACTTGAAGCAACAATATGATCTCCTGCCTTTAATAAAGTCAATAAGGTTGTTGCAATGGCAGAAGTACCAGATGCTGTTGCTACTGCAGCAATTCCTCCTTCTAAATTAGCAATACGTTTTTCTAAAACATCGGTTGTTGGATTATTTAATCTAGTGTAAATAAAACCAGGTTCTGTTAGGTTGAAACGTCCAGCAGCAACCTCCGAATCGTCAAAGACATATGCAGAAGATTGATAAATTGGAACAGCTCGTGTTCCTCCATTTACTGTTACGTCGTGTCCTGCGTGCAACGCTTTGGTTGCGAAATTTTGTGTACTCATTTTTCTGTTTTTTTGAGTTAATAATAATTAAAACAAAAAGTCAAAATAAGCTTCGATTAAGAAGCATACTTTCAAGAAAAATATTATAAGAAAATGTAACTGTATATGAACAATTACGTAAAGTTATCTATCCAAACTTTAATAAATGAATAAAAGTTTAAGTAGAATTTAGCACCTTCATTACTAAGTGTAAAGGGTTGCTAAGGCTTCATTGGGTCTAATCCCTCGGCCTTTCTTGATAACATTTCAGTAAGCTTTTGAACTTTGTGAATGCAAATATTGCAATATAAAATACAATATCCTAATTATTTAGATTTATTTTCTTTTAAATTATAAAAATAATGTTTATTTAGATTTAAAATCTAAATAAACAACTAAAAATAGATTAATTTTAATCACTGAAAGTCTTTTACTTTAAAAAATATTTAATTTAAAAAAACACTGTTAGTTATTTTAAAATGGACATTTTTAACGGTCTTATTTTTTAATTATAAGAATAGTATGTACCTTTGTAAACAATTAAAGAGGAATGATTTGTTCTGATTGCAACCTCTATAAATAATTGCTAAAGCAGTAAAATACTCTACTCCTTTTTAGCAATTGCAATCTTAAATGTTTTAATTAAAATAAAATTTAAGTTTACAATTATGTCATATTTATTTACATCCGAAAGTGTTTCTGAAGGTCATCCAGATAAAATAGCTGATCAAATTAGTGATGCATTAATAGATAATTTTTTAGCTTTTGATAAGCAATCTAAAGTTGCTTGTGAAACATTAGTAACCACTGGACAAGTAATTTTAGCAGGAGAAGTAAAGTCTAACACATATTTAGATGTACAGCAAATTGCACGAGATGTTATAAACAAAATTGGTTATACAAAAGGCGAATACATGTTTGATGGAAGTTCTTGTGGAGTTTTATCTGCCATACATGAACAATCTCCAGATATAAATCAAGGTGTTGACAAAACAAACCCAGAAGACCAAGGTGCTGGAGATCAAGGAATGATGTTTGGTTATGCTACAGACGAAACTGAAAACTATATGCCTTTAGCCTTAGAGCTTTCTCATAGACTTTTAAAGGAATTAGCAGAATTACGTCGTGAAAACAAAAACATTACGTATTTAAGACCAGACGCAAAATCTCAAGTTACTATTGAGTATTCAGATGATAATATACCACAACGAATAGATGCTATTGTTTTATCTACACAGCATGATGATTTTGATGCAAATGATGATGTTATGTTAGCTAAAATTAAAGCTGATATTGTAAACATTCTAATACCAAGAGTTGTAGCTAAACTACCAGCTCATATTCAGAAATTATTTACCGATAAAATTACATACCACATTAACCCTACAGGTGTTTTTGTAATTGGTGGACCTCACGGAGATACAGGATTAACAGGTCGTAAGATTATTGTTGATACTTATGGCGGAAAAGGCGCGCATGGTGGAGGCGCTTTTTCTGGAAAAGACCCAAGTAAGGTTGATAGATCTGGAGCATATGCTACAAGACATATTGCTAAAAATTTAGTTGCTGCAGGTTTATGTAAAGAAGTTTTAGTACAAGTTAGTTATGCTATTGGTGTAGCAAAACCAACAAGTATTAATGTAGAAACTTATGGAACTGCAGCAATTAATAAAACCGATGGAGAAATTAGTAAAATAGTAGAATCTATTTTTGATATGCGTCCTTACTTTATAGAGCAACGTTTAAAACTAAGAAGTCCTATTTATTCTGAAACTGCTGCATACGGACATATGGGAAGAACTCCTGAAATTAAAACAGTAACCTTTAAAAACCCAATGGGAGAAGAAGTTACAGAACAAATTGAAACATTTACATGGGAAAAATTAGATTACGTAGATAACGTAAAAGAAGCTTTTGGATTATAAAACCAAAACTATATGAAATATTTTAAAAGGACTTCTAAATAGAAGTCCTTTTTTATTTTCAAAATTATAATTAATTGACTTTGTCATTTATTTCTTATAACTTCGCTTAGCTACTGATATGAAACATTAAAACGGTTCGATATCACTTAACTTGACCGCAATAATTATGAAAAAAAACTTTTACATATCAAATTTATTGATTGTTCTATTAACCATATCTTGTGGTCAAAATTCATCTGAAAAAGAATTAAATGGAAATTGGCGCGAAGTTGAAAACGAATACAGTACTTGGCACTTTTATCCTGACAGTATAGTTTTTAAATCATCAGGAACTACTCTCGAAAAAACAGATTGGAATGCTAATAAATCTCAAATTAAATTAGAAATTCCAACTTTCGATAGAAATTCTGCTGGAAATCTTATTGATACAATTAATAAAGTTCAAATTGACTATAAGCTTTCTAAAAAAAAAGATAGTCTTTTCGGAACATTAAAAAATAATTATTGTGTACATGAGTTTAGTATACTAAAAACCAAAAACTATAACGAATACTTAAACAGAAAATTTGGAATTGAATTGACCTTACCAAAAAGAGATACGATTGGATTAAAAAATATCGACACTTTTTACGGTATGAAAATTTTTATGACTTCGGAAAATGATGAGTTGATAAAAAAAACTGAATTCTCTGCTTCTTTAAATAATTTAGAAAATGATATCAAAAGATTTAAAGACAAATTAGTAACTCATTTCGGGCCAAAAGATTTTCGCAATGAAAGATTTTATTTAAGTGTTTATGCAGATAAGAAAATTTCAGATTCAATTATTACCGTAAATTTAGATGTTACATTCAAAAGTGATTTTTTCTTAGATAATGAAATCCCTAGACCACCAGGTGACACAATTCCAATAAGAGTCTACAGAATGTACAGTAATACAGAAAATAACAACCTCAACTTCAGAAAGGCGAAAAACATAAAAAGTATTGCCAACATCATATATAATTAATTGTCAAATTTTAATTTATACACAAAAATTCTAGGATATAAAAACAGTAATATTCTTATGCAAAACCGTCAAGCGAACCTTTTCAAAACCATATACTTTATCCCGATTAATAAAACAATTCAATTTATAAATGAAAAATTTTAAATCAATTTCAATACTATTATTTTTTATTTTCCTTTTTTCGTCTTCTTATGCACAAGAGAACAAACCGTCATTACAAGATTTTTATAATTACAATCCAACTATAGAACATAAAGTTGATGAGATTTTCAATAAGTTAAATGACACAACTAGAGTCGCACAAATGATTGTGACTTCAGCTGGAGAATTAGGAAAACCAGAAGCTGTTGTTTTAAAATTAGCTAAAGAAAATAAAATTGGTGGTGTTGTTTTTCTTAAAGGCACTAAAGAAAGTCATAAAAAAATGATTGCTAATTTAAATAGTATTAGCGATTCTCTTAATCAAGTTCCTATATTATTCTCTATAGATGCAGAACCTTCACTTTTTAACGGAAGGCTTCAAGGAACTGAACCTATTATGAATACTATAGAAATTAAAACCATTAAACAATCGGATTCTATTGCTAGAATAATTAACAAAGAATTGCTAGATATTGGATTTCATCAAAATTTTGCTCCAGTTACTGATGTTAGTAAAGAAAATGAAGCTATTAAAAACCGAAGTTTTGGAAGTAACAAAAAAGAGGTTATTAAGCTAAGTAATCAATTTATAAAAACAACTCAAGAACAAGGAATAATTGCTACTGCTAAACATTTCCCTGGTCACGGATTAGTAAAAGGAGATACACATAAAAAATCTGTTTATATTGATGGAAAATTAAAAGAATTAGAAGTTTATCCGCCACTTATAGACAAAGGTTTACTATCAATAATGATGGCGCATATTACCATAAAAAACAATCCAAAATATAACACAAACGGTTTACCAGCAAGTTGTTCTAGAACTATAGTTACAGATTTATTAAAAAAAGAATTAGGCTTTAAAGGTCTTATAATTACAGACGCATTAAACATCATGAAAGCTGTTACAATAATTAAAGATGCGCCGCTATTAGCATCTAAAGCCGGAAATGATATGCTACTTATGCCAATTGATGAATTGGAAACCATTAATTCTATTTTAAACGAAATGGAAAAAGATTCTAAATACAAGGCACAAGTATATCAATCTGTAAAAAAGATAATACGCTTAAAGTTGTTTTTAGGTTTAATTAAATAATTAAGTATTATTACAAACCATAATTAATTTAGCTATTTAAAAAGTGGAAAACGAAAAGAACAATTGGGGAATTTGTCAAGAATGTAATGGTCGAGGCAAAAAGAATATGAAAGTTCATAAAAGAAATCGTTTAGCTTACGAGATAGCATTAGATGAGTTCGAAAAAACAGGCCAAAAAGGAACAGCTCCAATTAAACCTATTGGTCATCTTTATGATTGTTTAGAATGTTCTGGTTCTGGTTTAATTAGCACAGATAAAATTACAGAAGTTGACAATAACTATCCGCACGTTGCTATTATTGGTGGCGGAATTGGTGGAATAGCATTAGCTGTAGCGTGTTTACATAGAGGAATACCATTTTCACTTTTTGAACGTGATAGCAGTTTTGATTCAAGATCTCAAGGCTACGGATTAACATTACAGCAAGCCAGTAAAGCCATTAAAGGCTTAGGTCTTTTTTCTCTTAAAGAAGGTATGTTTTCTACAAGACATCTAGTACATAAAACAGATGGCGAAGTTATTGGTGAATGGGGTTTTAGAAAATGGAGAAATCCTAATGCACAAAATTCCACAAAAAACACAAACATACATATAGCACGCCAATCTTTAAGGTTAAGTTTTTTAGAACAATTAGATAACCATAATTCAATTCACTGGAATCATCAATTAGTAGATTTTAAAGAAGATGAAAAAAATGGTGTTAATCTTAATTTTCTAGTTAATGGTGAAACAAAACACACCAAAGCCGATTTAGTTGTTGGTGCAGATGGTATTAGAAGCACAGTTAGGAAATTAATAATTAACGAAGAAGTTTCACCTCTAAGATACTTAGGCTGCATAGTTATTTTAGGAATTTGCTCTTTAAAAGATTTGAATGGTTTAGAAAGCCATTTATTAGATTCTGCTACTGTATTCCAAACCGCAAATGGAAAAGAACGCATGTATATGATGCCATACTCAAAAGATACTATTATGTGGCAACTTAGCTTTTTAATGCCAGAAGAAGATGCTAAAAATTTAAGTAAAAAAGGCGCAAAAGCACTTAAAGAAGAAGCCTGTAAAAGAACGCAATGGCATAGTCCAGTTCCGCAGATTTTAACCGCTACATTAGAATCTCATATTTCTGGTTATCCTGTTTACGATAGAGAAACACTTAAACCAGAACACTTAGCAAAACATACAAAAACCACTCTAATTGGAGATGCAGCGCATCCAATGAGTCCATTTAAAGGCCAAGGTGCAAACCAGGCTATATTAGATGCTTTAGCTTTAGCAAGAGAAATTCATAATGGTTGTAAACCAGAATCTAATTGGAAAGAAAATGGACTTCAAAAAAGTGTACTAGATAAATTTGAAGCAGAAATGCTAAAACGAAGCGCTTCTAAAGTAAAAGGCTCTGCCGAAACTGTTGCCCTTTTACATTCTGAAAAAATACTACAAAAAAGAGATGGACCAAGAGGCTCTTCTAGTCAAATATAAGACACTAATGCTAAATAGTTTTTATTTAACTTTGTCATTTTTTTAGTCGAACTTCGTATAACGTGTGATATCAAACATTGAAACGATTAGATATCACTTCACTCATTATACGAATCTTCAAAAAACCACTATTTCACCTTATATTTCATAGGTAAGTGCACTACTTTTTTAGTCTCAAAAAAGTCCTCTTCATAAAATTTAGTAATATCGTAAATGGTTGTGGTTTGGTAATCTTTAAGTTCTTCAGATAAATCGCCGCCTTTTAAGTATAAAATCCCGTTACGCAAATCGTGTTTATTTTCTTTTGCAATTTTACCTTTTACCCAATGTACAAACGTTGGCATTGCAGCAACTGCACGACTTAAAATAAAATCGTAATTTTCTTTAATTTCTTCTACTCTAGTATGGGTTACTTTTACATTTTGCAAATTACAACCAGCTACAACTTCTCTAACTACATTTAATTTTTTATTAATACTATCGACTAAATGAAATTGACATTCAGGAAATAATATAGCTAAAGGAATTCCAGGAAATCCACCACCAGTACCAACATCCATTAAATTAGAGCCATCTTTAAACTGTATTACTTTTGCAATAGCTAAAGAGTGTAAAACGTGACGCAAGTACAACTCATCTATATCTTTTCTAGAAACCACATTAATTTTTAAGTTCCAATCTTTATACAAGGCTTCCAGCTTTGAGAATTTCTCAATTTGGTCTTTGGTTAAATTCGGAAAATATTTTAAAATTAGTTCCATAGCAGATATTATGTTAATTTCTGCAAAAATATCATTTTAACATCAAATATTGATTTAAAACGTACGTTTATTAATTATCTTTGTAACATAACGAATGACTTGTAATCATTTATTTATTTAATTATGACAAAACAAACACTTACTTTTTCTAGAACAGACTCGGCTAAATTCTTTAAAACACTTAATAATAGAGTAAATACATACTTTAAAGAAAATAATATTAAAAGAACTGGAGATTCGCGTATATGGCTAAAAACAATAGTAATGTTTACAGTTTTTGTAGCGCCATATATTTTAATTTTAACTTTAGATATACCTGTTTGGGCACATTTGCTTTTAACCTTACTTATGGGAATTGCTATGGCAGGAATTGGAATGAATGTTATGCATGACGGAAATCATGGTGCATTTTCTAACAAACCTTGGATTAATCGCTTAATGGGAAGTAGTATTTACATTTTAGCAGGTAATGTTTATA
>NZ_JBELDZ010000035.1:0-25622 GCF_042094015.1 Aurantibacter sp.
AAAAACGAGCTGAGGTTTCTAATGAAGAAGTGTTGGCAATGAAATATTATTTAGAGAACACCTATTACTCAAATAAAAAAGAGTTAGCAGTAGGTGAAACGGTGAAAGTTCCATTGTTAGAAAAGGAAGCAACCGTGATCTCTGTGAAAGGAAAAAATTGCTTGGCTCAGTTAAAAAAACTAGGAGCCATCGTATCATTTCAACTGAATTAATCAGTTGTTTTTTTAGGTTATATATTTCCATTACTGTGAGTAGTGATGGTGAAGCCGTAACTTAAAGTAATGTTTTCAGTTTAAGTGAGCTGTAAAAAAATAAAAAAGACTGACTACCGGTGGTAGTCGAGAAAAAATAGATATGCAGTTGATAACAAAAAGCACTAAAATATACATCGCAGGTCATAGAGGTATGGTGGGGTCTGCAGTATGGAGAGAGCTAGAATCCAAAGGCTATATTAACCTAGTTGGAAAAACTAGTGCAGAATTGGATCTCAGAAATCAACAAGCAGTACTTGATTTTTATGCGACTGAAAAACCTGAGGTAGTCATTGATGCTGCAGCAAAAGTGGGAGGAATTCTTGCTAATAATGATTTTCCATACCAATTTTTAATGGAGAACATGCAAATTCAAAATAATTTAATAGATGGCGCACATAAAGCTGATGTTTATAAATTTATTTTTTTAGGGAGCTCATGTATATACCCGAAGTTTGCTCCACAACCCTTAAAAGAAGAATACCTTCTAACTGATTCTTTAGAACCTACCAATGAGTGGTATGCCATTGCAAAAATTACTGGAGTAAAAGCTTGCCAAGCAATACGCAAACAATACAAGAAAGACTATGTTAGTTTAATGCCTACCAACTTGTATGGTTCCTTTGATAATTTTGACTTACAGTCTTCGCATGTATTGCCTGCTATGCTTCGTAAATTTCATGAAGCTAAAATAAATAACAATTCAGACGTAACGCTCTGGGGAAGCGGAACCCCAATGCGAGAGTTTTTGTTTGTAGATGACATGGCTGAAGCCGTTGTGTATGCCTTAGAAAACAATTTACCAGAATATTTGTATAATATTGGTACTGGAAAAGATATTATGATTAAAGAACTGGCAGAGACCATACAAAAGGTTACAGGACATCAAGGGAAAATTATTTGGGATGCCAGTAAACCAGATGGTACTCCAAGAAAACTCATGGATGTTTCCAAAATGAAAGAAAGAGGCTGGGAATATAGTACAGAGTTAAAAGAAGGAATTAAAAAAACTTATTCTTGGTATTTAGAGAATATAGAGAGATTAAAAAAAGTTAAATTATAGAACTTTTAATAAAATAAAAATGAAAACTATGAAAGTAGCTTTAATCACAGGAATTACAGGGCAAGATGGATCTTATTTAGCAGAGTTATTGTTAGAAAAAGGATATATGGTGCATGGCATCAAAAGAAGATCATCTCTATTCAATACTGCTAGGATTGATCATTTATATCAAGATCCACATCATCCTGACCAAAGGTTAAAGTTGCATTACGGAGATTTATCCGATGCAATGAATCTAACCCGAATTATTCAAGAAACACAACCAGATGAGATCTATAATCTAGGGGCAATGTCTCACGTTGCTGTTTCTTTTGATACGCCAGAATATGTTGGTAATATTGATGGATTGGGTACTTTAAGAATCTTAGAAGCAGTTCGAATTTTAGGTTTAGAAAAGAAAACAAGAATATATCAGGCTTCAACTTCTGAATTATATGGAGGGATGCCAGAGAATAAAAACAAGAATGGATTTTATGATGAAAACTCACCATTTTATCCGAGATCGCCTTATGGAGTTGCAAAAATATACGGATTTTGGATTACTAAAAACTATAGAGAGGCCTATAACATGTTTGCATGTAATGGTATTTTGTTCAATCATGAATCGCCAAGAAGAGGTGAAACTTTTGTAACTCGGAAAATTACTCGTGCAGTTTCTAAAATAGCATTAGGCATCCAAGATAAATTTTATTTAGGGAATTTGGAAGCTAAACGAGATTGGGGGCACGCGAAAGATTATGTTAGAATGATGTGGATGATTTTGCAAGCAGACCAACCAGAAGATTGGGTAATTGCCACAGGAGTTACTACCACAGTTCGTGAATTTGTGCGTTTGGCTTTTGGAGAGGTTGGAATCGAATTAGAGTTTAAAGGAGATGGGGTAGGAGAAAAAGCATATGTTACAGTGTGTAATCACAAAGATTATCAATTGGAAATAGGGAAAGAAGTCTTATCTGTAGACCCATCTTATTTCCGTCCAACAGAAGTAGATTTGTTAATTGGAGATCCTTCAAAGGCGAAGAGGAAATTAGGTTGGGTGCCGGAATATGAATTAGCAGATTTGGTGAAAGATATGATGGAAAGCGATGTTAAATTGATGAAAAAGGATGTTGATTTGTTGAAGGCTGGACATAAAATTTTAAAACAGGCTGAATAAAGTTATATAGGTCCTGGAATTTAAGTTAATAAATAAATAAAGTACAATATTTAAAAGATTATTTTTAAAAAAAAATATATATAGGTTATGAAAAATTTAGTAATGGATATTGATAAAACACTTACACTTGGAGATAATAAAGATTATAATTTAGTTTCACCAAATATAGATGTCATCAATAAAGTCATAGAATATAAACAAAATGGTTTTAATATAATTTTATTTACAGCTAGAAATATGAGAACTCATGAATCTAATATAGGGAAAATTACAGCTAAAACATTACCTATAGTTTTTAAATGGTTAGAAAAACATAACGTCCCTTTTGATGAAATATATGTAGGTAAGCCTTGGTGTGGTAATGATGGGTTTTATGTGGATGATAAAACAATTAGGCCAGATGAATTTACATCAAAATCTTATGAAGAAATAAAAAAAATTATAGACTAAGTGGTCCAAAATAAAGTTTTTTTAATAACCTCAGGTGCGTACTCAAACGCAGAGATAACGTCAGATTTTGGTTTATTGCCATCATCTTTTTTACCTATAGGGCATAAAAGATTAATAGAGCTGCAGGTAGAGAATATTAAAGAATTTGATGCTGTCAAAATAGTTACATTGCCTGATAACTATAAGTTATTAGAAAGAGATGAAAAATTTCTTTCTAATAATAATGTAATCATACATAGAACTAATCCAAATCTAAACCTTGCTCAGTCAATTTTAAGTTTTCTTAATCACTTCGAAAAAGAAAATAATTTAGAAGAATTGTATATACTTCATGGAGATACATCATTTGAAAGCTTAGATCAGAAAGTCGATTTACTTTATTATGGTTTTACTGATATGTTTTATAAATGGGGTCATTTAGCTGATGTTATTGGTGATGATCAAATAAAAAATGATACATATAAACAACCTGTTATTGCTGGTTATTTTTCTTTTAGTAAGCCCTATCTCTTCAAGCAAGAACTTATCAAATATAACTCTTTTGAAACAGCTTTAAAAAACTATCATAATAAAAATAATTTTGAAGTTGTTTTAAAATCAGGATGGCTAGACTTTGGGCATTCTAATTTGTATTATAAATCAAAAATGGAATTAAATGTTACTAGAAATTTTAATCAAGTTATAGCAAATACTAACTTTATTAAAAAAACTAGTAATAATTCAAATAAAATGGAGAGTGAATATAAATGGTTTGAGCAGTTACCAAAAGCATTTACAATTTTTACTCCTGGAGTTTGGGGTTTTAAAGCTAAAAATAATAAATCATCCTACAAAATAGAGTTCGTTGGAGCACCTACATTGCAAGAAAAGTGGGTTTTTGGTAACCTCCCAGACTTTGTTTACTATAATATAATAAATCAAGTTTTTCTTTTTATAAAAAAATCTAGTAAAATAACTTTTGAACAATATTCTAAAGAAGATGTTCTTAAACAGCTGAATCAATTATATATTACAAAAACTGAAAAAAGAGTAAGTGAATTTTCTGAAAAAACATGTTTTGATAAAGATAAGCAGGTTGTTATAAACAATAAAATATATCCTTCATTAAACTCATTTACAAAATCTATTTTAAAAATCTTAAAAAAAGGATTAGACCATTCTAAATCTCATAAGTTTACATTAATGCATGGTGATTTGTGTTTTAGTAATATTTTATCAGATACTAGAAGTAGTACTATTAAATTAATAGATCCAAGAGGAGGTTTAGATAATAGTTTCGATTCAAAAAACAAAATAATTGGAGATTATAGGTATGATATTGCTAAACTTGGCCACTCACTGTTAGGTAATTATGATTACATAGTAACTGGTTTTTATAATTTAGAGAGAAATAAAGAAGATTTAAATTTTAATTTTAGTTTACAACATAAGTCTCGAGAATTGTTAAAAGATTTTTTCTATAACAAAATAGAAGAAATGGAAGTAGATAAAAATTTTATTCATGCATCTATAGTAAACTTATTTATTTCTATGTTGCCTTTGCATGATGAAGATGAAGATAGACAAATAGCATTGTTGTTAAATGCGTATAAATTATTTTATGATTAAATATAAACACACTTTGTTATGATAATTATTCCTATGGCAGGTAAAAGTAGCCGATTTTATAATGCTGGCTATACCTTGCCCAAATTTATGTTACCATTAGGTATAAAAACTGTATTTGAAGAAGCTGTAAATAGTTTTAAAAGATATTTTGAAACTGATTTTTTTCTATTTATAACACGTACAGATGATAACTCTAAAGAGTTTGTTACAAAAAAGTGTAGTGAGCTTAAAATAAAAAAATATGAAATTGTTTGTATAGATTATGACACTAAGGGACAGGCAGATACAATTGCAATAGGTTTAAATATTATGAGGACAATCATAAATAAAAATGAGCCAATTTATATTTTTAATATTGATTCCATAAGAGTTAACTTTCTGAAACCAACATCAGATTTTTTAGAAAATATAGCTGGCTATTTAGAAGTTTTTAAAGGAAATGGTGAACATTGGTCTTTTGCTGAGCCCTTATTTGATAATTACGTAAAAAGAACCACGGAAAAAATAAAAATCTCAGATTTATGTTCTAATGGATTATACTATTTTAATTCAGTTACTTTATTTGAAGAAACTTTTGAAAAACTTAAAATTGTAAATAATTATAATGAATTATTTGTAGCTCCAATGTACAATATACTTATTAAAAAAAAATTAAATGTAAAGTACGTACTATTAAATAATAACGAAACATTATTTTCAGGTACTCCTAAAGAGTATGAAAATTTAAAATTAACTTTTAATTCATAATTAATATTAGTAGATTCAGTTACTAAATATTATACTATCATAGTAAGAAAATCATTTAAGAACAATGATGCAATATTTACCTAATCAAAAATAACGCCAAAAGATGTTAAATAAATTTTCAGTAAAAACTTTGTGATAATATACGAAGTTGTTTGTGTCTTTTTAAAAAGTGTGATAATTAAAGTTTTAATAAGTATTAAAGAAAAAAATGAAAGTAAATATAGTAAATAAAAAAGTTTTGGTAACTGGTGGAGCAGGGTTTATTGGTTCAAACTTATGTGAAGAACTTTTGAATAAAGAGAATATTGTAGTTTGCTTAGATAATTTTGCTACCGGAAAAAGAGAGAATCTAGCTAGTTTTAAAGAAAATCCAAACTTCAAATTGATTGAAGGTGATATACGCAATTTACATGATTGCTTAAGAGCTACTAAAAATGTGGATTATGTGCTGCACCAGGCAGCACTAGGATCTGTTCCTAGATCTATTAAAGATCCAATTACATCCAATGATGTTAATGTGAGTGGTTTTTTAAATATGCTAGTAGCTTCTAGAGATAATGAAGTAAAGAGGTTTGTGTATGCTGCAAGTTCTTCTACTTATGGAGATTCAGAATCAATGCCAAAAGTTGAGGATATTATTGGAAAACCTTTATCACCATACGCCATTACTAAATATGTTAATGAGTTATATGCAGATATTTTTTCGAAAACCTATGGACTTGAAACGATTGGACTTCGATATTTCAATGTATTTGGAAGAAGGCAAGATCCAAATGGAGCCTATGCTGCGGTAATTCCAAAATTCGTAAGCCAATTAATGAATGGAGAATCTCCAATTATTAATGGAGACGGCAATTATTCAAGAGACTTTACATACATTGATAATGTGATACAAGCGAATTTATTAAGCCTTGTAACAACTAATAAAAAAGCTATTAATACAGTCTATAATGTAGCTTATGGCGATCGTAATACCTTGAACGATTTAATGGCATACTTAAAGGAGTATTTATCTGAATTCGATTCTAAAATTTCAAATGTAGCCGTTACTTACGGGCCAAATAGAGCAGGTGATATACCTCATTCTCATGCAAGTGTTGATAAAGCAAAAGAAAACTTAAATTATAATCCACAGTTTACACTGCAGCAAGGGTTGAAAGAAGCTGTGAAATGGTATTGGAAAAATTTATAAAAAGCATGAAAAAAGATAAAATTGCAATCATTGGTTTAGGATACGTAGGTTTACCATTGGCAAGACTTTTTGCAACTAAATTTTCAGTTGTTGGATTTGACATCAATACCGATAGAATATCCGAATTAATGTCGGGAGTTGACACAACCTTAGAAGTAGATAGCCAAACATTACAATCGGTACTCGTCAGTGAAGACTCTGATTCTAATGGATTATTTTGCACCAATCAATTGGATGAAATCAAGGATTGTAATTACTACATTATCACAGTTCCAACACCTGTTGATAAAAATAATAGACCCATTTTAACTCCACTTATAAACGCAAGTGAAACAGTAGGGGCCGTATTAAAAAAAGGAGATATCGTAATTTATGAATCTACCGTGTATCCGGGAGCAACTGAAGAAGATTGTGTTCCGGTATTAGAGAAAGCCTCTGGACTTAAATTCAATACCGATTTTTATGCTGGGTATTCACCAGAGAGAATCAATCCAGGGGATAAAGAGCATACGGTTGAGAAAATATTAAAAGTTACTTCTGGTTCAACAACAGAGGTTGGCTTGAAAGTAGATAACTTATATAAATCAGTTATCACAGCAGGTACTCATTTGGCGCCAACAATAAAAGTAGCGGAAGCCTCCAAAGTAATTGAGAACTCTCAACGAGATATTAATATTGCATTTGTGAATGAATTAGCAAAGATTTTTAATATTTTAGATATCAATACACATGACGTATTGAAAGCAGCTGGAACAAAATGGAATTTTTTAGCTTTTAAACCAGGTTTGGTTGGAGGACATTGTATTGGAGTTGATCCCTATTATTTAGCCCAGAAGGCTCAAGAGAATGGATATCATCCTGAAATTATTTTAGCTGGACGAAGATTAAATGATGGAATGGGAGATTATGTAGCTTCTGAGATTGTAAAATGCATGATAAAGAAAAATATTCCTGTGAATAGATCCAAGATCCTTGTTTTAGGAATCACATTTAAAGAAAATTGTCCAGATGTTAGGAATACGAAAGTAGTAGACCTTGTAAACGCATTGAAAGATTATGGAGCTAATATAACAATTCATGATCCTTGGGCTAATGAAGAAGAAGTAAATCTTGAATACGGTTTAAAATCCTCAAAATCTTTGCCCAATGAAAAATTTGATGCGATAGTATTGACTGTATCGCACAGTAAATTCAATGAATTAGATTTCTTGTCTTTAAAAAATAAGAATGCTATCATTTATGACGTTAAGAGTTTTATTGATAAAAATATTGTAGATGGAACTCTCTAACTTATAAAGTATAACAATTATTTGCTTTAAAGAGTTAATGGTTGAATATCATTTTTGTTTTTTTTAGGTAATATTAATTATAATAAATTAAAAATTGAAGTTAAGTATAAGTAAAAGACATATTGCAAAATCATTAACTTGGAGACTTGTTGGCACAATCGATACTTTTATTTTTACATGGCTTATTACTGGAGACTTGACTGATGGATTAAATTTATCTGGAATTACAGCTATTACTAAAATCATCTGGTATTATATCCATGAACGCTTTTGGTTTAATTCAACTATTACAGATTCTAATAAGCGACATATCATTAAAACTTTTTCATGGCGTTTTATTGGCACTATTGACACTGTTCTTTTTGGCTGGATTTTAACTGGTAATCCTTTTACTAGTTTAAAGATTGGTGGTGTTGAGACCATTTCAAAAATGATTTTATATTTTGGACATGAAAAATTATGGTATAAAATTAATTTTGGGTTGGATATGAGAAATAAAGAGAAGCGTTTAAAAAAAATTAAAGATAAAAGAAATCATAAAAACTAATGAGTTTACATACAGTAAAACAAAATTATAAGACCACTAAAATCCAGCGTGAGGTATTGCATGGACACAAATCCTATTTGCTGTGGTTTACTGGTTTGTCTGGTTCTGGGAAATCGACTTTGGCCAATTTGGTTGAGATTGCATTACATAATCAAGGTTTATCTACTTATATATTAGATGGAGATAATATCAGACAAGGTATTAATAAAGATTTAAGTTTCGCACCAGAAGATAGAACAGAAAATATACGACGTATCGCTGAAATTAGTAATTTGATACTGGATGCTGGTATAATTACTTTAGCTGCTTTTGTATCACCTTACATTAAAGATCGCGAAGAAGTTAAACAAATTGTGGGTACAGATAATTTCATTGAAATCTTTGTAAACACATCGCTAGAGGAATGTGAAAGAAGAGACGTGAAAGGCCTTTACAAAAAAGCACGATCTGGAGAAATAAAAAATATGACTGGAATTTCTGCCCCATATGAGGCTCCCATAAAACCTAATTTAGAGGTTGTTACTGATGGACAACCTATTGAAGAAACTGTAAAAATCATCTTAGAATTTATAAATAAAAAGTTAAAATCAAACACATGAGTAATTATGTAATCAATCATTTACGTGAGTTAGAATCTGAGGCCATATTTGTAATCCGCGAAATAGCAGCTCAATTTGAGAACCCTGTATTGCTGTTTTCTGGAGGAAAGGATTCCATTTTACTAACTCATTTGGCTAAAAAAGCCTTTTACCCTGCAAAAATACCATTCCCTTTAATTCACGTTGATACAGGTCATAATTTTCCTGAAACCATTGCTTTTCGTGATGCTTTAGTTGATAAATTAGGGATTCAATTAATCGTTGGTTCTGTACAAGAATCAATTGACAAGGGACGCGCCAAAGAAGAAACAGGTGCAGATGCATCACGAAATGCACTGCAGATTGTTTCTTTGTTAGATACTTTAGAAGAACACAAAGTGGATGCTGCTATGGGGGGTGCACGACGTGACGAAGAGAAAGCACGTGCCAAAGAGCGTTTCTTCTCACACCGTGATGAATTCGGACAATGGGACCCTAAAAACCAACGTCCAGAATTGTGGAATCTTTTCAATGGACGAAAAAATTATGGAGAACATTTCCGTGTGTTTCCTATTTCTAACTGGACAGAAATGGATGTATGGGAATACATAAAATTAGAAAATATTGATTTACCCTCACTCTATTTTTCGCACCAACGTGATTGCGTAGTTCGTGATGGTGTCATATTAGCAAATTCTGAATTTATAAAACTCAAACCAGGCGAAGAAGTGGTGAATATGACCATTCGCTATAGAACTTGTGGAGACATGCCTATTACAGGAGCTGTAGAATCAGAGGCAGATGATCTAAAGAAGATCATTGAGGAGATAGCTACTACCAGAACTACAGAGCGAGGTGGTAGAGCAGATGATAAACGTGCTGAAACTGCTATGGAAGATCGTAAAAAACAAGGTTACTTTTAAAAAAATAAAAACATGGATTATCAAGATATAGAATTACTTAGATTTACAACTGCAGGAAGCGTAGATGATGGTAAAAGTACTTTAATTGGAAGATTACTATATGATAGCAAATCGATATTTCAAGACCAGTTGGATGCTGTTGAAGAATCAAGTAAAAGTAAAGGATTTGATTATGTAGATTTATCTTTACTTACTGATGGATTAAAATCTGAACGAGAGCAGGGTATTACTATTGATGTGGCTTACCGGTATTTTGCAACGCCAAAACGAAAGTTTATTGTAGCAGATACGCCAGGGCACATCCAATATACTAGAAATATGGTTACAGGGGCATCTACTGCCAATCTAGCCATTATTCTGATTGATGCACGAAAAGGGATGTTAGAACAAACGCACCGACACTCTTTTATTGCCTCTTTATTACGCATACCACATGCGATTGTTTGTGTTAATAAAATGGATTTGGTGGATTATAATGAAGATGTTTACAACAAAATTGTTGCAGACTTTAAAGCTTTTGCGACTAAATTAGATATTAGCGACATTCAATTTATTCCAATTTCAGCGCTTGAAGGAGATAATGTGGTTAATAAATCTGAAAATATGGGTTGGTACAAAGGAAGTACCATGTTGTACCATCTCGAAACGGTTCATATTTCTAGTGATTATAATCATATAGATTGTCGTTTTCCTATTCAATCGGTTATTCGTCCACATACTCTAGAAAATCAAGACTTTAGAGGATTTGCAGGCCGTATTGACGGGGGTGTTTTTAAGCCTGGTGATACAGTAAAAACCTTGCCTTCAGGATTTGTATCAACTATTAAAACCATTGAATTAAATGGTGAGCAAATTGCGGAAGCCTATGCTCCTATGTCGGTTACGATGACTATAGAAGATGAAATAGATACCAGCCGGGGAGACATGATTGTGCGAGAAAATAACGTCCCTGAAGTAGGTCAAGATCTAGAAGTTTTGGTGACTTGGATGAGTAGTAATCCTATACAAGCGCGTACAAAGGTAGTTGTAAAACACACCACTAATGAATGTATGGCATTGGTTAAAGAATTAAAATACAAAATAGACATCAATACATTGCACCGTATAGAAGGTATTGATAAAATAGAAATGAATGACATTGGTCGTATTTCCATACGTACTTCTAAACCTTTGTTTTATGATGTCTACAAAAGAAATCGTCAAACTGGAAGTCTGATTATTATAGATGAACAAACCAATGAAACTATTGGAGCAGGTATGATTATTTAATGATGAAACAATTGTTAAATACTGCCATTAGTGCTGCTTTAGAGGCGGGTAAGGCTATCTTAGAAATCTACCATTCTAGAGAGTTTGATATCGAAATTAAAGGAGATAACTCTCCTTTAACAAAAGCAGATACCTCTTCACACAACGTAATTACGTCTTTTTTAACAAAGACTGATATCCCAGTCCTTTCTGAGGAGGGTAAGTCCATTGCTTATGAAGAGCGAAAGGGTTGGAACGAACTTTGGATTGTAGATCCTATAGATGGCACTAAAGAGTTTATAAAGCGCAATGGGGAGTTTACAGTAAATATTGCTTTGATAAAAAATCAAAAACCGATCATGGGAGTTATTTTTGTTCCAGTAACAAGTGAGTTATATTTTTCTACAAAAGAAACAGGTGCCTTTAAAGTAAAAGTTAATATTGATAGCTATAATTTGGATACATTAATTTCAAGCGCAAATAAACTACCATTAAAAGGTGCAAATAAAACTTATACTATTGTAGTCAGTAAATCTCATATGTCATCAGAAACAAAAGATTATATTCAGAAAATGAGAGATATCCATGGGGAAGTTAATTTAATATCTAAAGGAAGTTCTTTAAAATTATGTATGGTCGCAGAAGGTACTGCAGATTGCTACCCGCGTTTTGCACCCACTATGGAATGGGATACAGCTGCAGGTCAAGCAATATGTTCTCATGCAGGGTTTAAAGTAATTGATTGGAAAAAAAAAAAAAAATTGTTATACAACAAAAAAAAACTATTAAATAATAGTTTTGTAATAAATCGATTATAATAAATTATGTTAAAGTTTACTTTTAATCATATAGAACTAAACGATTCAAATAAAAAAGTTATTTTTTTTATAAATCAGATTTTACATTTTGTTTTAACAAGCGCTTTAATTATTCTAATAACTAGAACAATAAATGAATCAGGGTATGGCAAATATTCTTATTACCTCTTTTTTTTTACTTTTGCAGGTCAAGTAGCTGGTAATTTTTATTTTCCAGGTTATTTAAGAAGATCTTCATTGTTGCTGAAAAGTGGATCATCTTTATTTTATAAATTTTACAAATATTTTTCAAGTAAATTCTTAAAAATCTATTTTTTTTTATCATTTATTATACTAATATATTTGATAAATGAAAAAGGGTATGATATATTAATTTTCCTTTTACTTTTTTTTTCTTTATTGAAAGCTTTCTCAAGATTTAATAATCAAGTTTTAAATAATTTAGGGTATCAAGTTCATTACACCATCATAGAAAGTTTAATTCTATTTTTTCAAATTATTACTATATTTTTATTAAAATTTAATAATATTCTAAATGTTGTTTATGTCTTTATAGTATTCCAACTTATTCAATGTATCATTCATTATATTTATATTTTCAAAATCATATCTAACAAAACAAAATTTATAAATGAATTAAATAATTTAAAAAAAGAAAAATTAAAAATTACAGAATTTTCAAAACCTTTTATCTTAGGAAATATTATCATGTTTATTGCATTTCAAGGAGATAAAATATTAATTGAACATTTTTTTACATTTCAAGAAGTAGGTGTTTATAATGCGAATTTTCAGTTTGCCTGGGTTCCATTAACCTTAATTATATCGTCAGTATCAATTTATGTAACTCCTCATTGGTATAATTTAGTAGATGAAAAACATTTTACTCAGCTAAGAAGTAATGTATATCTAATTCTAAAATATTACGTCTTTGCTATTTTATTTTCTTTAATTATTCTTTTAACTGCTGGTGAATATTTAATTAATATAATATTATCCTCATATTCTGATACTTTAATTTTTTTAATTTTATTTATTGCTTCTGCTTTTTATTCTTGTTCAATGTTTTTTGAAAATTATTTCAAGTCTTTGAGCTTGCCAAAAACATATATCAAATATAGAAACATAGTATTTATTTTTTATTTTCCACTATCTTATTCTTTATATTTGATTTTCGGGGCAAATGCCATTGGCATTGGTTTACTTTTTACAACATTTATTTATTTATTTATTATCATAATTTTATATGCAAAATCACGTCATACATATAGGCCTAGGTAAAGTTGCCTCAAGCTCTATACAAAAGCAACTAATTCCGCTTATAAAAAAAAAACATGAAAACTATTTTTACATTAGTCCTTTTCTAAATCAGTCAACTCTTCTTAAAATAAAGATGTACTTAAAGCATGGTAAATACGAAGTTGAGTTAAAAAAAATATTTTCTGAAAAGAAAGTTTTCTTATCATATGAAGGTTTAATATCATGGGATCCAATTTACTGGGATTATTCCATAAATCGTCTTCATTTATTAACAGGAAGTTGTGTGAAAATAATAGTAGGCTTTAGACAAAATGAAAGTTACTTTAAAAGCATATATAAACAGGCTTTAGCTAGTGATGTAAGAAGGCTTCCTGATTCTTTTTTTATTGATGATTTATCTAAAGGTAGAGAGGCTATTTATTCAAATATTTCTTTTTCAAAGAGTCATTATAAACCAAAAATTTTAATTGAAAAGTTAGAAAAATATTTTAATTCTGTTTTAAGTTTTCAATTGGAAAATGATGGGTTAAATCTTTTTAAAAAAGAATTTAATATTACCTTTGATAATCCTCCAAGAGTTAATATTTCTTATACTACTTTTGGATTAAATATTATGTTACTTAGAGTCAAATTTTTAAGTTTATTTAAATTAAAGGGGTTTGAATATTTTCACAAATGGGGTGATTTTAAAATAAATGAAATATCAGGAACAAAAAATAAGTTTAGAATCTCGTTATTTAGATTAAACAGAAAATTAAGAGTAGTCGATAGAGTTCTGAGATTCAGTGCAAAAATAAAAAAGAAAAAATGAAATTAGCAATATGTTTTTTTGGTAACATGGGTTGGTATAACAATTCAAATGGTGTTAAAAAAGAATTAGCTCTTGAGTGTTTATCAAAAACTATAAATCAGATAATAACATTAAATAAAGATTCATATTTTTTTGGACATTTGTGGTCAGGTGAAAATACTGATAAATTATTAGATCTTCCTTTCACTAATTTAATTATTGAAGATCAAAGAATATTTCAGCTTGAAGATGATTTTACTAACAAATACAACTTTGGAAATCAGATGAAATACGATTTATATCTTAAGAGGAGATTTGGTTCTGATAAAGAAGGTATGATTAGTTATGCTTCTAAAGTTAAAAGTAGATGGTATAGTACTCAATGTAGTATATTACTTGCTGACAAATTCTCAAAAGAAAACAACCTCAAATTTGATAATATTTTATTATTAAGATATGATTTAGTTCTTACTTCTTCATTTAAACTTCCTGTTTTTAAAAATAAAATTTTTTTAGGAGATTCTTCAAATTACAGTTCTACTCTTTTACCATTTCTAGCCAGAATCGTCAATCTGTTTCCATTATCTAAGATAGCTAAAGTACAACCTAATGCTTTAAAGTATTCACTCACCTCCTTTATAAATTATCCCCATGTCAGTGATACATGGACTTATGGAAACTACGCTTATATGTTAAAGTTGTCAAGATTATTTGATGAATTTGAGAATTTCCATATGAGTCCCCATATAAGCCTTCTCCAGTTTTACAAAAAAGAAAAAATTAAGATATCATTTATAAATGAGCAGGGTAAGGATTATAATCTTTATAGGTTTCAATTAAAATAATATATGATACTCTCAATTATTATTGCTTTTTTACTTTCTTTAATAATACTGACTTTAGTTGTAAGTAGATATTCATGGTTTATTAAACATTCTAATCTATATGGCCATATATTATTATTCTTTATGGGCTGGAAAGTTTTAGCGTATTATTTAGCAACACCTATATTAGACTTACTAGATGATTTTAAATATTGGAAATTATATAAAATAGATCATTTTGAATATGTTTTTTTATATATTATTGAGCTAGTTTCAACATTTATATTTATTATAGCTATCATAACTATACTTCCTTTATTGAAATTTAAAAGAGTTAGAATAAAAGAGAATTTATTAATTATGTTGGTTTTACTTATTACTCTTTACAGTAATGCTGCTTCAATTCTTGAAAACTTGACTTTTGGTTTGATTAAAAATCAATTGGAGTTTTTTAAAAGTTTAGCTCAATTTTTAGGACAACCTTTAGCTATTATTCTACTTTTTCATTTTAAAAAAATGAATTGGTTACTTAAAATCTTAATTGCCCTTGTATTATTTACGACCATTTTAATGGTTAATACAAGAGGTTTTATTGTTTACAGTATTTTAACTCTTCTATCTCTTTATCTATTTTATAATAAGTGGAGATTTAAGCGAAGACATATTTTATATTTATCTGTTATTTCAATAATATTTATAACCTTAATTGGTTCTTTTCCTCAATTATCATTAGATGTGGATAAATCTGAAACATCAAGTAGAGGTTCTTTTTCTATTACTGGTTATGATAATGAATCAAAAACCTCCGGAAGAACATTCTTTGAAGAAATAGATTTTAGATTTGGGATGATGGCAAGAATGAGTTCGAAATTTGTACATTTATATTTTAACGATGAAGCTGCTGGTTTCAATCCAATATTGAATAGTGCCGTAGGTATAATTCCTAGAAGTGTTTGGCCAAATAAACCTCATCCTTCTACTTTGGACGGGAATGACTTATATTCACAGGGAATGTATAAAATATATTCAGCGAGTGTTAATAAGTATTCAACTAACATGGTAGAGTTTAGCTCTGGAGGTCATATGTTTTGGGAACTAGGAATAATTGGTGTTTTGTTTTTCCCAATTGTTTCAGCTTTATTTGTTTCCTTAATCATAAGTTTTTTTAAGGCAAAAACTAATTACATAGGACTTGCAATGCTAATATCTAGCTTTAAGCCTTGGGGCTTTATGGAACCAAAAATATGGTTAAGTGATATTCCACTTCAAATTTATCAAATATGGTTTCCTTTATTATTATTGTATATAATCGCTAGATTTATAAGAATTTTTAAAAAAACAATACTAAAAATATTAAAATAATTATTTATGAAAGAAATTCATGTTTTTTTAAGAGGTGGCTTAGGTAACCAGTTGTTTCAGTTTGCTGCAGGTTTAAGTTTAGCAAAAAAACAAGAATATATTTTGACAGTAGATTGTTCAACTGGTTTCAAACGAGATAAAGTTTATAATCGAAATTTTCAGTTAAATAATATTTTAAATGAAAAGAATAGTGTTGATTTTATGTTTTACAAGAGGTTTTTTAGAAGAAGAGATTTTTTAAAAAACACATATGAGTTTTTTAATAAAAGTAAAATTATTAATGATGAAAATTTTGATGGTTACCATAAGCAGAATACAATAAAATATATTTTAGATGATTATTTTCAGTCAGAAACATATTTTAAAAATGTAAGAGATGAACTTATCATACGATTTAAAAAACTCATTTCAATTACTAATCACGTTACTATTGATCTTCCTGAAAAATATATATCAATAGGTATTCGCTTATATGAAGAAACTACAAATCCTACTGATTATAACAAAGATGGAAAGCCTTTTAATGTTAAATTATTTTTAAATAAAATCCTTGAGGGGCTAGATAATAATGAAAAAGCTGTAGTTTTTACTTATAAAAAAAATCCTTTGCTAGAGGAATTTTACAATAACCAAAATATACAATTTATCTTTGGTGATGAAGAAAATCTTACAGATTTTGAAACGATGTTAGTTTTTGCTAAAGGCAATAAATTGTTTTTTAATAATAGTAGTTATTATTGGTGGGCGGCATGGATAGCAGAAAATGTTTTTGCTTTAAAATCAGAATCTATCAATGTTTTTGATAATTTTTTAAACACTAAAACAGTCCCGACAAGATGGATGAAAATTTAATTTCAGTAATAATACCAGTTTATAACAGGTTTACTAGATTATCATTAGCAATCGAAAGTGTTGTTAATCAAGAAATAGATAAATTTTGTCTTGAAATAATAGTTGTAAATGATGGCTCTACAGATGGAGATTATTCATTTTTTGAATATAATTATAATAATGTTAAAGTTATACATCAAAATAATAATGGAGTTAGTAGCGCAAGAAACTTAGGAATTAAAAATGCTAAAGGAAAATGGTTGTTTTTCTTAGATTCAGATGATCAATGGATAAAAAACACCCTATTAAAAAGACTAAATTACTTAATTAACAATGATGCTGTAATTATTTCAGGAGGTCATATATTATTTAAAGATAACAAACTTAAAAAAACTAGACCATACCAGAAATCAAAAAATATATTGAAGACCATTTTATATGATAATCGAATTGGGACAAGTAGTGTAGGTATTAATAGAGCATTTTTAAAAAATGAAAACCTTTTTAATACAGAGTTTACTATTAAAGAAGATTGGTTAGCTTGGATATCAATTTTAAGTAATGAGGATAAGGGTATTATTTTGTCAGACAAAATTTTCTACAAATATGAAGAGGAGGATTCAATAACATACAATAAGAAAACTTTCACTCATGATAGTGAACAATTGGGATTACTATCATCTTATTTGAAATCATACATACCTCCTAGTCATTCTGAATATAATTCTATGAAAAAAGCACTAAAATATAGACGATTAAAATTGTTTATTAAGCATAATAATTTTTTGAAAAGTTTTAAAAAAAGCGTCAATTATTTTTCAATATTAAATGAATACACAATTTTAAGCATAGTTTATAACTTATTAATCAAATTTAAAAATTGATAATTACATATCTAGATTACAAATGAGAATAGGAATAGATGCATCAAATGTTGTTAAAGGGGGAGGGGTAACCCATTTGAAAGAAATACTATCAAGTTTTGATAGAGAAGAATTTACTGATATTGAAAGTATTATTGTATTTAGTTCATTGAAAACATTGAATTTAATTGAAAATAATAATTTTATAGAAAAAATTTCATTTCCGGAATTTAATTCTAACCTTTTATCTAGAGTGTATTTTCAATATTTTAAATATGATAAAGAAATAAAAAAAAGATGCGATATACTTTTGTCAATAACTGGAGATTATTTAGGTGATTTTAAACCATTAGTTGGAATCTCTAGAAATATGTTGCTTTTTGAGAGAGATATATGGTTTCAGATTAATTCTCCTAAAGAAATTTTAAGGTTTTGGTTAAATTATAAAAAGCAAAAAAAATGTTTTAAAAATTCTTTGGGCATTATATTTATTTCAAATTATGCTAAATATTATATTTCAAATAAACTCCCATTAAAAGAGAAACAAAAAAAAATCATACATCATGGTATTTCTTCAAGATTTTGGAGTAAAGTTAAAAATCAAAAAAAAATTACAGATTATAGTTTTGAAAAGCCATTTAAATTTTTGTACGTTTCAACAGTTCATGTATATAAGCACCAATGGAATGTAGTGGAGGCTATTTCAAAACTCAGAGAGATGGGCTATCCTGTGACTTTAGACCTAGTAGGTGGGGTTATTTTTAAATCATCAGGAAAAAAACTTTTTAAAATGATTAATAGAGTTGATAAAAATAAAGAGTTTATTTTTTTTAATGGAAATGTCGATTATGATTATATTGAATCATTTTATAAAAACTCTGATGGTATTATATATGCCTCAACATGTGAAAATATGCCTAATATTTTGTTAGAATCTATGAGTTCAGGAACCCCAATAGCCTGTAGCAACAAAGAACCTATGCCTGAGTTTTTAAAAGATGGAGGCTTTTATTTTGATGCAGAATCAACAGTTTCAATTTTTAATACTTTACTATCTTTTCTACTTTCCCCCGAAGAAAGATATATAAACGCAAAAAAATCTCATCAAAATATTTTAAGTTATAATTGGAAAAAAACATCATTAGAAACATTTAATTTTATTAAAAATATATTAAGTCATGCTTAAAAATAAAACACTTTTAATTACGGGAGGTACTGGATCTTTTGGTAATGCAGTATTAAACCGTTTTTTAGATACGGATCATTTTAAAGAAATTCGTATTTTTTCACGAGATGAAAAAAAACAAGATGATATGAGAACTCGTCTTAAAAGCTCGAAATTAAAATTTTATATTGGTGATGTTAGAGATTACTCGAGCATTGAAAAAGCTATGCGAGGAGTTGATTATGTTTTTCATGCCGCAGCTTTAAAACAAGTGCCATCGTGTGAGTTCTTTCCCATCGAAGCAGCTAAAACTAATGTTTTTGGAACACAAAATGTAATAGAGGCTGCAGATTTTAATAAGGTGAAGAAAGTAATCTGTTTGAGTACAGATAAGGCTGCTTACCCTATTAATGCAATGGGTATATCTAAAGCTTTGATGGAAAAAGTTGCTGTTGCGGCTTCTCGAAATTGTTCTGATACGACTGTGTGCTTAACTCGTTATGGAAATGTTATGGCATCTCGTGGTTCTGTAATTCCACTGTTTGTAAATCAAATTAAAAATAAAGAAAGTATTACGATTACTGATCCTAAAATGACACGATTCTTAATGTCGCTTGATGAAGCTGTAGAATTGGTATTATTTGCATTCAAAAATGGTAGACCTGGAGATTTGTTTGTCAATAAGGCACCAGCTGGCTCTATTGGTGATTTGGCAGAAGCTTTAAAAGAAATGTTCAACACAGAAAATGAAGTGAAAATTATCGGGACGCGTCACGGAGAAAAGTTATATGAAACGCTGTGTACAAAAGAAGAAATGAGTAAGGCAGAGGACATGGGAGAGTTTTATAGAATTCCTTCAGACAACAGAGACTTAAACTATGCTAGATATTTTTCTGAAGGTAAAGAAAATTCTCTCGAAATAGAAGATTATAATTCTCATAATACTGAGCAATGCGATATTGAGGGTATAAAAAATTTACTAAAAGGATTACCTTTGATTCAATCTGAATTAGAAAAATAATAAAAAATGACACCTACTCTAATTTCAGGAAGAAATCACAAAGATGAAAGAGGGATATTAAATTTTAATAATGACTTTGATATGTCTTTGGTAAAGCGGATGTATCTAATCGAAAATGTAGATACTTTATTTAAAAGACGTTGGCAGGGACATAAAATAGAACAGAGATGGTTTTCAGCTACTATTGGAAAATTTAAAATAGAAATAATTAAAATCCATGATTGGGAAAATCCATCAAAAAAACTAGAAAAAATCACTTTTGAAATCTCTAGTGAAAATACAGATGTTTTACACATACCTGCAGGATATGTTAGTAGTATTCAAGCGATGATCAAATCTTCGAAGTTATTGGTCATGTCAGATTATAAATTAGGTACTATTAGTGACGACTATAAATACCCAACAGATTACTTTAAAGAATAAAAAATATTAAAATGAAAAAAATTAAAGTTGCTACAATTTTAGGCACACGTCCTGAAATTATTAGATTAGCTGAGTGCATTAAGTTATGTGATCAATATTTTGATCATATTCTAATTCACACAGGTCAAAATTATGATTATGAATTAAATGAAATATTCTTTGAAGACCTTGGGTTAAGAAAGCCAGATTTATTCTTAAGTGTTGCAGGTAATCATTTAGGACAAACTATTGGAAATGTTATATCAAAATCTTATGAAATACTAAGTTCTGAAAAGCCAGATGCTCTTTTAGTCCTTGGTGACACAAATAGTGTTTTAAGTACAATAGCTGCAAAAAGATTGAAAATACCTATCTTTCATATGGAAGCTGGTAATAGATGTTTCGATCAAAATGTGCCAGAAGAAATTAATAGAAAGATTTCAGATCATATTTCAGATATTAATCTTACATATACTGAACATAGTAGAAGATATTTATTAAGTGAAGGTTTTAGGAAAGATCACGTTTTTGTCACTGGTTCTCCTTTAAGAGAGGTTTTGAATAAATATGCGGATCAAATTAACCTGAGTGATGTTGTTGCTAGACTTAATTTAAAGAATAATGATTATTTTGTTGTTAGTGCTCATCGAGAGGAAAATGTTGATTTAAACGATAATTTCGAGGTTTTAGCAGCATCTTTAAATACGGTTGCAGAAAAGTATCAAAAACCTATTATATTCTCTACTCATCCAAGAACGAAAAATCGAATAGAAAAAAATAAAATTAAGTTTCATTCATTAATTAAAAATATACCACCGCTTGGCTTTTTTGATTATGTAAGCCTTCAAAAAAATGCCTATGTAGTATTATCTGATAGTGGAACAATTAGTGAAGAATCTGCAATGATGGGTTTTCCGGCTGTTAGTATAAGAACAAGTACTGAAAGACCAGAAGCAATAGATGCAGGAACAGTTGTTTTAGGCGGAATTAGTACAAATGAGGTTTTAAATGCCATAGAAATCACTAAAGGTTTATCTGTTAATGAGCATTCAGATTTGCCATGGGAGTATAATGTAAAAAACACTTCGGAAAGAGTTGTAAAAGTAATTCAAAGTTATACAAATATCGTGGATAAAGTAATTTGGAACAAATGAAAAAAGTACTCGTAATTGGTTGTAAAGGAATGGCTGGACATGTCATTAAGACCTATTTAGAAAGTTTAAATAATTACCAAGTTATCGGTATAGCTAGGAATGTTAATTCTAATGAAAATCTTTTTAATTTAGATGTTTCTGATACTAATAAATTAGAACAAATATTCAAAGAGAGTTCTTTTGATATTGTAATAAATTGTATTGGCTTATTAAATAAAACTGCAGAGGATAATCCTGAATTAGCTGTTTGGTTTAATAGTTATTTTCCTCAACTATTAGCTTCTTATGGAAGAAAATACAATTTTAAGCTAATTCACATTAGTACAGATTGCGTGTTTTCTGGTAAGGAAGGTGGTTATAAAGAAGATTCTTTTAAAAATGGAATTGGGTTTTATGCACAATCTAAAGCATTAGGAGAAGTTGTTAATTCTAAAGATTTAACGTTTAGAACATCTATTGTTGGTCCAGAATTAAAGCAAAATGGGATTGGTTTATTCCACTGGTTTATGAATCAAACAGATGAAATATTTGGGTTTACAGAAGCCTATTGGTCTGGAGTAACCACAATAGAATTAGCAAAAGGAATAAATGAAGCCATTCAACAAGATTTAAGTGGTTTATATCACTTTGTAAATAATAGTAAAATTTCTAAATACAACTTAGTTAAAGAATTCAATACTGTTTTCAAAGACGGGAAAACAATGATCACAAAAAAGACTGATTACAAAGTAGATAAAAGTTTAATAAGTACAAGAACCGATTTTGATTATACAGTGCCATCTTATAAAAAAATGGTTTTAGAAATGAAGGAATGGATGATTTCTTTTAATGATCTCTATTTCCATTATTACTAATAAGAAATAAAATTAAAAAATAAATAAAGATGAATCAAAAAGAATTAAAAGAAGTAGCTGAAATATGCGGAGAAAAAATTAAAAATTCAGAAAGAGAAGTTAATAATTTTATCACGCCATTTAGGCATATAGTTATAGATAATTTCTTTCCTAAAGAATTTGCAGAAGGTTTATATAATAATTTCCCAAGTCTAGATTCAGATACCTGGGATATTTCTAATGATAGCGATATTGAAGTTAAACAAAGATCTACTTGGAAATCAGAATTTGATATTCCTGATGAGTTACTGCCAGCATTAAGAGTTATGAACTCTTCTATCTTTTTAAATGCAATGTCAGATGCAATAGGCATCAATAAGTTAATTCCGGATCCATATTTCTCTGGAGGGGGTTTAAATGTTACAGTTTCTGGAGGATTATTAGATGTACATGTAGATGGCAACTATCACGATGCAACAGGTTTAAATAGAAGAATTAATGCAATTCTTTACTTAAATCCAGATTGGCAAGATGGTTGGGGAGGAGAGTTTGGTTTGTATGACGAAACTGGGGACAATCTTATTAAAAAAATAGCACCACTTCATAACAGACTTGTAATTTTTGATACACATGATAAAAGTTTTCATGGTTTACCAGATCCTTTAAATTTTCCCGATTCAAAAAATAGAAAATCTATAATTCTATATTATTACACTTTAGAAAATAGACCAAGTGAGCATGTAGATGTAAACAAACCTCATTCAGCATTATGGAAAAAAAGAGGAGGGTTAGATAAAAGAGGAAATAAAACTAGAGATTTTTCTTGATATTTGTTTTTAATTAACTCTAAAGTATAAACCAAACTTATGAATATATTAGTGGTAACTCATTATTTTTGGCCCGAAAACTTAAAAATAAATGATGTTGCGAAGGGATTATTAGATAAAGGTCATAATGTTTCAGTACTTACTGGATTGCCTAACTATCCTAAAGGTAAGTTCTATAAAGGCTATTCATTTCCTAGAAATAAAAAAGAAAATTATGAAGGGATTACTATATACAGGTCCCCTGTCATCCCCAGAGGAAATGGATCTTCAATTAGATTGTTTTTAAATTATTTATCTTTAGCTCTATCAGCGTCATTGAGAGTTTTATTTATTAAAGATAAGTTTGATAAAATATTAGTTTATGAGGCCTCTCCTGTTACTATTGGTATTCCTGCTATTATTGCTAAATTTCGATTTAATGCTCCAATTTTTTTCTGGGTCCAAGATTTATGGCCTGAAAGTATTACCGCCGCAGGGGGTGTAAAAAATAAATATGTTATAAATCTAGTAGATAACTTGACAAGATTCATTTATTGGCAAAGTGAAAAAATACTTGTTCAGTCAAGGGCATTCATCCCATATATTTTAAATCAAAAAGTAAATAAGAATAAACTTATTTATTTACCAAACTCAACAGAAAAATTTTATAAGAAAGTAGATCCTAATAATAGATATAAAAAAATTATGCCCAAAGATGGGCCTATTTTAATGTTTGCTGGAAATATTGGTGAAGCTCAAGGTTTTAATACAATTATTAAATCTGCTTCATATCTAAATGATTCTGGGGTAAAAGTTAATTGGGTTATACTTGGTGACGGACGCCAAAGAGAATTAATTGAGAGAGAAATTACTGATTTAGGCTTGCAGAAAAACTTTTTCTTTTTAGGTTCTTATCCAAGTGAAGAAATGCCTTATTTTTTTGTACATGCAGACGCTATGTTAGTAACGCTTAAAAAAAATTTAATTTTTTCGATGACAATTCCAAACAAAATTCAATCTTATATGGCTTGTTCAAAACCAATTATAGCTAATTTGGATGGTGAAGGTGGGAGAGTTATTTTAGAGGCAGAATGTGGTTTAGTTTCTCCATCTGAGGATTTTATGTCATTTTCAAAGTCAATAATTACTTTTTTAAAATTAAGTTCTAATAAAAAAGAGGTAATGGGAAATAAGGCAAGATTATATTTCGAAACTGAATTTGAAAGAGAAAAACAATTAAACAAAATAATAAATATCTTTAATAATTAAAAAAAAATATAATGAATAAGACTATTTTATTAGGTTTAAACGAGCTTAATTTTGATTATATACAATTTTATATAAATCAAGGTTTGTTGCCTAATTTTAAAAAAATTTTTGAAATACAACCTCCCATAGAAACAGTTTCAGAAAATGAGTATAGACTATTAGAGCCGTGGGTGCAATGGGTAACTATACATTCAGGAAAAAGTTACAAAGAACATAATATTTTTCGTTTAGGAGACATTGTTAATAACCTCGAACTTTCTCAGATATTTGAAGAATTGGAAGCTGAAGGGCTTTCAGTTGGTGCGGTTTCTCCCTTTAATGCAGAAAATCGTTTAAAAAATCCTTATTTTTTTGTTCCAGACCCTTGGACTAAAACGAACCCTTCTGGGAATTGGATTGTAAAAGCATTGTATCATGCCGTACATCAATCAGTAAATGATAATGCTAAATCAAAATTAAATTTGAAATCAATGATTTCATTAGGTCTTGGACTTTTATTGTATGTTCCGATCTCAAGATGGTTTCATTATGTAAAAACAGTTTCCAAAGCAAAAAATCCAGGAGCTAAAGCTTTAATTCTTGATAGTTTATTAGCTGATGTTCATTTAACACTTTGGAAAAAAAATAAACCTGATTTTTCTAATTTGTTTTTAAATTCCGGAGCTCATATACAGCATCATTATTTATTTAATTCAAAGGCATATCAAGGAAATTTAAAAAATCCAGATTGGTATTGTCCTAAAGGTTTTGATCCGTTGATTCAGATTCTCTCTGAATACGATAAACAGATTGAAAAATTATTGAAATTAAAAAATGTCAAAATAATAATAGCAACTGGTCTACATCAGCAGCCACATGAACATTTAACATTCTATTGGCGTCTTAAAGAACATGTTAAGTTTGCAGAGATGATTGGTATTAAAAATTTCTCAGAAATTTTACCAAGAATGTCAAGGGATTTCTTAATGAAATTTAATAAAGAAGCTGATGCCTTAAATGCAGAAAAATTGTTGAATAGTTTTTATGCTTCTAAAGACGATGTTAAAATATTTGAGGTAGATAATAGAAGTACAAGTCTATTTGTGGAGTTAGTATATCCAAATGATTTTGAGGTTAATGATTCAATCTATTCAAAAGAATCAAATTTAAAATTAGAAAAATTTAAATCTTAC